>CAZRKH010000097.1:0-29083 GCA_964600785.1 uncultured Chitinophagaceae bacterium | reverse complement strand
CGCATAAATCGCTCCCGTCCCCATTTTCCGACTGCCTTCGCATAAATCGCTCCCGTCCCCATTTTTTGGGGGGGGTTATGCGAGGGCGGCGGTGAGGTCGAGGACCGCTTTCTTGCCGTCGGCGAAGTACATCAGCGTGTTGTCGGCGGCGAACAGCGGGTTGGGAATCCCTGCGAAGCCCGGTGAGAGCGATCGCTTGACCACCACCACCGTGCGGGCCTTGTCCACGTCGAGCACCGGCATCCCGGCGATCGGGCTGGTCGGGTCGGTGCGGGCCGCCGGGTTCACCACGTCGTTGGCCCCGATCACGATCGCCACGTCGGTCTCGGCAAAGCTGGGATTGATGTCATCCATCTCGCGGAGTTGCTCGTAGGGCACGTCGGCCTCGGCCAACAGCACGTTCATGTGCCCCGGCATCCGGCCGGCCACCGGATGGATCGCGTACTCCACCTCGCATCCCCGCTGGAGGAGCACGTCGGCAAGTTCGCGGACCGCATGCTGGGCCTGGGCGACGGCAAGGCCGTAGCCGGGCACGATCACCACGCGGTCGGCCCCCTCGAGGACCATCGCGATCTCCTCGGCTCCGGCGCTCTTGATCTTGCCGGCATAGACGTCGTCATCAGCCACGGCCGGGCCCGTGCCCAGCCCGCCGAAGAGCACGCCCACGAGCGAGCGATTCATCGCCTGACACATGATCGCGGTCAGGATCAGGCCACTGGCGCCCACCAGCGAGCCGGCGATCACGAGCACGACGTTGTCGATCACGAATCCCGCCGCCGCCGCCGCGAGGCCGGAGTAGCTGTTGAGCAGGCAGATCACCACGGGCATGTCGGCCCCGCCGATCGGCAGGGTGAGGGTGCAGCCGAGGGTGCAGCCGACCGCCACGAGCAGCCAGAAGAAGAACTGCCGCTCCGGCCCGGCACAGACCGCCCACACCAACACCGCGACCAGAGCCGCCAGGCCTGCGTTGATCCAGTGCCGACGCGGGTCGGTCCAGGCCTTCTTGAACTGCGGCAACTCCTCGAGTTTGCCGAAGGCCACAAGACTGCCGAAGAGTGTGAGGCCGCCGATCAGCCCCGTGATCGCGGTGGCGATTCCGAATTGCGTCCAGGGCTGGAGGTTTGCCAGGGCTGCCACGGCCGGCTCATCGCCGGCGGATGCCGCCACCGTGCTTGCCAGTTCGGCTCCGGCGACCAAAGCCGAAGCCGCCCCGCCGAAGCCGTTGAGCAGGGCCACCATCTGCGGCATCCCGGTCATTGGGTAACGCAGGGCCATCGTGGCCCCGATTCCCCCGCCAATCGCCGCGGCGAGGCCGACGAGCAGCAGCGGCCACGCCCCGCGGGAGGCCACCGCCGAAGTGACCGCCGGATCGAAGCAGGCCGCCAGGATCGCCAGGCCCATGCCGGCGGCACCAAAGAAGTTGCCACGCACGGCGGTGCGAGGCCCGCTCATGAGCTTGAACGCCACGATGAAGAGCATCGAGGCGGCGAGGTAGGCGAGGTTGATCCAGGCTTGGCTTGTCATGGTTGCCACGGCATCGTGAGGAGGCCGCTTTCGTGGGTCGCGGGAGTCGCTTTTGTCACTTCTTGGGCCCGTTCTTGGACCCCTTTTTGGGGTTGAACATCTGCAGCATGCGATAGGTGACCACGAAGCCGCCGACCACGTTGACCATTGCCAGGGTCGTGGCCAGGAAGCCGAGCAAGCTGCCCGCCACCGAGGCCAGCGAGGCGGTGACCACCAGCGCTCCCACGGCGGTCACCCCGGAGATGGCGTTGGAGCCGCTCGTCAGCGGCGTGTGCAGCCGCTGCGGCACCTTGGTGATGACCTCAAAGCCAACCCACATCGCCAGCAGAAAGACCGTCAGGAGCCGCACGAAGCGGGAGAAAGGATCCTCGCCTCCACCGGCCAGCGCGGTCGTGTCGGCCAACAGCGTCAAGAGTAGCGGCGGCATGCGGACGGTCTCCCGTTGGACTCGGTGGCGTCGGTCAGCTGACAGGGGGTGGGGTGGCGGGGCCGGGCTCGGATCCGCCGGGCTCCGCGAGCGCCTCCAGCGGCGGCAGGCCGGCCGCCTCGCGGACTCGCGGGTGGACCAGTTGCCCGCCGCGGGCCACGAGGGTTTCTCGGCAGATTTCGTCGTCGAGCGACACCTCCGGCAGGCCCAGCTTGGCAAGGTGGACGAGGAAGGTGGCGATGTTGCGGGCGTAGAGCTGGCTGGTGTGGTAGGCCGCCTCGGCCGGCAGGTTGGTGGGGCCCATCACCGTGACCCCGTCGACAATCACCGTCTCACCAGGCACCGTGGCCTCACAGTTCCCGCCCCGCTCGGCGGCGAGGTCAACAATCACGCTGCCCGGCTTCATCGCCGCGACCGCCTCGCGAGTGACGAGAATCGGGGCCGCTTTGCCGGGGATCGCCGCAGTTGTGACGACGATGTCGCACTCTGCCACGATCCGCCCGAGTTGCTCCCGCTGCTTGGTGTAAAAATCCTCGCCCATCGCCCGGGCATAGCCGCCGGCGGCCTCGCCACCCGCGGTCTCCAGCTCGAGTTCCACAAACTTCGCCCCCAGACTCTGCACCTGCTCTTTGACCGCCGGACGGACGTCGTAGGCGAGCACCTGGGCGCCCAGCCGCTTGGCCGTGGCGATCGCCTGCAGCCCCGCCACGCCGGCCCCGAGGACGAGGGCCTTGGCAGGGGTGATCGTGCCCGCGGCGGTGGTCATCATCGGCACCACGCGGGGCAGGGAGGTGGCCGCGAGCAGCACGGCGCGATAGCCGGCGATGTTCGCCTGGCTGGAAAGCACATCCATACTCTGGGCCCGGGTGATCCGCGGCACCAGCTCCAGGGCGAAGAGCGTGACTCCCCGCTCGGCGGCCTCGCGGCAGGCGGCGGGATGCGAGAGCGGGTCGCACGAACCGATCAGGATCTGGCCTTCCCGCAGGCGGCTGCAGGATTCGCTCCAGCTCTCACCGGCGGCCCCGCAGGTGTTCACCGCCAGCACCACGTCGGCCGCGAGGCAGTCGTCGCGGGAGCCGATTTCCGCCCCGGCCTCGCGGTAGGCTTCGTCGGTGAAACCGGCCGGCTTCCCGGCAGACGATTCAACAACGACCTCGAACCCCGCCTTGGTGAGCAGTTTCACCGCCGCGGGCACGATCGCCACGCGTCGCTCCCCCTCGGCGGTCTCCCTGGTCACGCCCGCTTTCATCCTCGCTCGTTTCTCCTGCTGGGGGCTTTTGCCAGCCCAGTCCGCCGGCCGGCTGCACGACCGGCCGACAGGCCGGCCGCATGGTCAGATTCATGTCTCCGCAGAGGAGTGTGGTCGGCCCGAACCGTGAGGGCAACCGTCGCCCGGTTTTGCCCGGTCGTTTTCCGCCGCCGCGGCCCCGTGGCCGCTTGCCCGCGGGATCGGCCGCTGGTAGGCTGCGGGGCTCACGGCAGCGGGCCTGTTTTGGTGTGTCCGCCGCCTCGACTCGTCGAAGGCTACCGAAAGGCTACCGAGATGATTTCCACCGCGAAGACCTACATGGCCAAGCCTGGAGAGGTGGAGCAGAACTGGTGGCTGGTCGATGCCTCCGGGAAGCGTGTGGGCCGCCTTGCCACGGAGATCGCGATGATCCTGATGGGCAAACACCGCCCGACCTACACCCCCCATGTCGACACCGGCGACCATGTCGTGGTGATCAACGCCGAGAAGGTCGAGTTTGGCGGGGCAAAGTGGCAGCAGAAACATTACACCTGGTACACCGGCTATCACGGGCTTAGCAGCGAGACCGCCGAGCAGCGGCTCGAGCGGCGGCCGGAACTGATCCTGGAAGAGGCGGTGCGACGGATGCTCCCCAAGAGTCGGCTCGGCCGGGCGATGCTCCGCAAGTTGCGGGTCTACGCGGGATCCGACCATCCGCATGCCGCCCAGGCACCGCAGGTGAGGGAACTCTGATCCCGACCAGGGAAACGCCAGTCGGTGGCTCTCCGTTGGACCGCCGATGACCAAGCAGACGACCAAGCCGTGACGAAAACGAGGAACTGACACGATGGCCAACGCGACCGCGAAGAATGACATCACCGCAACCGGCCGCAGGAAGGCTGCTGTGGCGCGAATCCGTCTCCGCAGTGGCAGCGGGAAGATCGTGGTCAACGGTCGGGACATTGAAGCCTATTTCCCCGCCATCAAAGATCGGGCGCAGGTCGCCTCGGTGCTCTCCCACGTCGGCCGCGAATCAGACCTCGACGCCCTGATCACCGTCGATGGAGGCGGACTTGCCGGCCAGGCCGGGGCCTGCCGGCTCGGCATCGCGCGGGCGCTGAAGCAGCTCGATGGCGAGCTTGCCGAACCGCTGCGGCATGCGGGCATGCTGACCCGCGACGGCCGCATGAAGGAGCGAAAGAAGTACGGTCTGCGAGGCGCCCGCCGCGGCACGCAGTTCTCGAAGCGGTAAGGCCCCTCCACGGCCTCCCTACGACCGTCGCAACCCGATTTTTCCCGGCTCAGCCTGCTCGCGGGACCCGCGGCAGGCCGATACGACCCTGCGGGTGTAGACTCACGGGACGACGGTGAGGTTTGATGCGTCCAAGGGTCACGCGGAGGTGCGGCATGCAGAGGCTTCAGGGAATCGGTTTGAATCGGCCGGGCCATCCGGCGGCGTCGGGTTTGCCTGCCACCGCCGACCGCCGCCTGCCGGTCTCGCGGCGGGCCGCCCTTGGGGGAGCCTGTGGCGGGCTGCTCCTGCCGGCCCTGCTCGGTCGCTGGGGGGCAGCCGCCGAGCCGACTTCGCCGGCCGGCCGCGGTCATGTGCCGGACATCATCGAGGCCCGGGATGATGGGCTGGTGGAGGTTCGTTACATCCACAACGACTCCCGCTCGGCCCAGGTGATTGTGACCAACGTCTCGCATCGCCCCGTCACGATCCGGCTGCCTGATGCTTTTGCCGGAGTGCCGGTTCTCGCTCAGATGGGTGGCAACAACCAGCAGGCCGGTGCGGGATTCGGTGCGGGTGGTATCGGGGCCCAGCCTCAGACCACCGGTGCTGGTGGCCTCGGCGGTCAGGGCATGAACGGCATGGGCCAGATGGGCGGCTTTCCCGGTGGTGGTGGTGGCGGCGGAGCGTTTTCGATCCCGCCGGAGCGCCGACGGGTGATCCGGGTTCGCAGCGTCTGTCTCGAGCACGGCAAGCCCGATCCGCGGCCTCAGCACCGCTACACGATCGAGCGGCTCGAGAGTTTCTCCAGCGACGCCAGGCTCGCGATCGTGCTCGAGGCCCTCGGCAAGGGCGAAATTCCCCAGAAGGTTGCCCAGGCCGCCGCCTGGCATCTGGCCAACGGCCTGACCTGGCAGCGTCTTGCCGCGGAGAAGATCGACCACGTGGTCGACCCCGACGAGCCCTACTTCTCGCCGCAGGAACTGCGGGCCGCGGCGATGGTCGTCGATCGGGCCACCACGCTCGCCGCCGACCGCCAGCCCGCCGCCTCGAGCGGAAGCGGCAGCTGACTCGACCGATTGCCGGGCGCGGCAACACGCGGCCGAACCGACAGGGGCCACTCAGCGGCCATCGGCAATCGTTTCGCCGCCGGCCCTCGTGCAGAGTGCCTGCCAGACAGCGAGATCGATTGAGCTGTCCGCAGGATGGACGCTTGCATCCATCCGCACGTAATTGACGGTTTCGCCGTGGTGGCTGCGGGCGGTCACGGCGGCGGCGGTCGGTGCCGAGGTCGATTTCGCCTCTTGCTGGTTGGTCCAGTCGACATCGTAGTCGCCCGAGCCACGGGTGCAGGGCACTTCGGTCGAGGGCGTGAAGGTTGCGGTGAAGCCGGTCTGATGGCTGCGGCCATCGACCCACTCGGTGTGGCCCGAACCGAGTTTGGGCAGGTCGTTTTTAAATTGCCCACCGAGCCCGCAGACAGCCTCCGGGCCGGCGGGGGGCGTGGGATTCGCCTGAGCCGCATTGCGGAAGTAGGCCGTGTAGGCCTTGACCTCTGCCAGGGCGATCGTCTTCGACATCCCGTCGGCGATCTGGCCCGCCTTGAGGCGGCTGTTGGGGAAGAAGGGGCCGTCGCCGCCGGAGCGGCTTGCCGGATCGAAGACCAACCAGGTGCCGAGGTTGATCGCGTAATTCAGCGGGGCGTGGTACGGCCCGTTGGCGTCGCTCCGCGGCTGGGTGTTGGTTTCTGAGGGACACAGCAAAAGCGGGATCGGAATTCCGGCAATCAGATTACCGCCGGGCATCCTCGCCTGGTCGTAGGGAACCGTGAGCTGGCGGCGGATTTCCGCCCCGATCGCCAGTTCCTCCACGAACGGCATCAGCCTCGCTTGGGCCGACCAGACCGCCTGGCCGGTCGCCAGATTGCCATCCCAAGCCAGGCTCGGCGGGAAAACGCGGTAGGCCGTCTCGTAGACCTGCAGCGCCAGCCCCAGCTGTCGCAGATTGTTTTGGCAGCCGGAGCGACGAGCCGCCTCGCGGGCCGCCTGCACCGCCGGCAAAAGCAGCCCCACGAGGGTACCGATGATCGCGATCACCACGAGCAGTTCGACGAGGGTGAAACCATGTCGCGGCCGCGACGGAAGGGCGGTCGGGAGCGGATTGGAGGAGCACTGCCGCGGGGAGGACGGCGTGGTCGTATGCATGAAAAACCCTTAAAAACCGCGGCTGGAACAAAAACCAAGGCGAAAAACAGGGCGAGCTGGTTTTGAGACTCATTCTCAAGAGCGACAGTCTAGCCTCTTGCTCCACGGCGTCAAGCGGGCCGCTCTGGCCAGAGTGCCATCAGGAACGACTCCCCGCCTGCCGTGGCTACACAATGCCGCGGAGGCTGGTACAACCGAGTCGGTGAGTGGAGCAGTGCAGGCTTTGTGCCGCAGCTGATGCCGCCAGGACCGCCAGGGAGAATTCGGCACCTATGGCCCACGCTGTCGAAACCGCCTCATCGTCTGCGGCCGGGCTGCGGGCAGATGCGGTCGTCGAAACTCGGAATCTCTCGAAGACCTACCGCGACTTCTGGGGCCGCAACAAGAAGGTGGCCCTGCAGTCGCTCGACCTCGAGATTCGCCGCGGCGAAGTTTTCGGTTTGCTCGGCCCGAACGGTTCGGGGAAGACCACCACCCTCAAACTGCTCCTGGGGCTGATCTTTCCCACCTCCGGCGAAGCGATCGTCTTCGGCCGCGAGGCGACCGACGTTTCCAAGAACCAGCGAATCGGCTACCTGCCCGAGGAGTCGTACCTCTATAAATTTCTCGATGCCGAGGAGACACTCGACTTCTACGGCCGCCTCTTCGGCATGCCGCCGGCGGAGCGGAAGAAGCGGGCCGCGATGCTCATCGAGATGGTCGGCCTTGCCCGCGACCGCAAGCGGCAGTTGCGGGAGTATTCCAAGGGGATGACGCGGCGGATCGGCGTGGCGCAGGCGTTGATCAACGATCCCGAACTCGTGCTGCTCGATGAGCCGACCAGCGGGCTCGATCCGATCGGCACCCGAGAGATGAAGGACCTGATCATCGACCTGCGGAATCGGGGCAAGACCGTGATTCTCTGCTCCCATCTGCTTGCCGACGTGGAGGACGTCTGCGACCGCATCGCGGTGCTGCACCAGGGCGAACTGAAGGAACTCGGCCGCGTGGGCGATCTGCTGCGGGTCGGCGACGTGACGCAGGTTCGGGCCCGTGGCCTCTCGCCCGAAGCGGCACAACGCGTCCGCGAGATCATCGAGGCCGACGGGGTGAGCGAGGTCGAGATCGGCAACCCCAACACCACCCTCGAGGACTTGTTCCTGGAGATCGTGCGGGACACCGAGGCCAGGCCCGGCCGGCGGGCCGGCGTCGCCCGGGGTGCGGAGGACGGGCCGGCGACACAGGACGGCCCGACCAGCCATGGTGCTTGAAGAGGCAATTCCCGCGTTTGCCGACTGGATCGGCCCGGCGGTGCTGTGGTTTCTTTTGAGCGTCGCCCTGCTCGCGGTGGCCTCGGCGGCCGTCGCCTGGCTCGTGCAGTCGGTGCTCTACGGACCGCTGGCCGCAGGCGACCGCGTCTATCGGGGCATCCTCGCGGGTCTCGCCGATCTGGGTGGCATCTCGCCCCGACGGATCTGGGCCCTGGCACGCCTGGCGGCCCAGGAGGCGATCCGCCGCAACGTGGCGATCGTGCTGGTGCTCTTCGCGGGCATCGTGCTGTTTGCCGGATGGTTCCTCGACCCGGCCAGCGTCAACCCCGGCAAGCTCTACCTCGGCTTCATCCTCGGGGCGACCAACCTGCTTGTCTGCCTGGTGGTGCTGGTGCTCTCGGTCTTCAGCCTGCCGGCGGACATCAAGGCCCGCTCGATCCAGACGGTGACCACCAAGCCGGTGCGGTCGGCGGAGATCGTGGCCGGGCGGATGCTCGGCTTCGCCGGCGTGGGCACGGTGCTGTTGGCGGTGATGGCCGTCGCGGGCTGGGGCTTCGTGGTGCGGAGCGTCGACCATGCCCACACCGCGAGCCTCGAGGAACTGATCGAAGTTCGGGCCGAGGACGGCAGCCTGACCGGCTACGAGGGCCGCACGAGCCTCGAGCAGGGTCATCGACACCGGCTCGAACTCGATGCCGACGGCTTCGGCCGCACCGAAATGGAACACGGTCACCGTCACTCGATCCGACCCGAGGGCGAGGGCGACGCCCGCCGCTTGGTGGTCGGGCCGCCGGAGGAGATTCTCGAGGCACGGCGTCCGCTGCGGGGCAGGCTGCGGTTTCTCGACCGCCAGGGCAAGCCCTCGGCCAAGGGCATCAGCGTCGGGGCGGAGTGGGCCTACCGCCAGTACATCGAGGGGGGCACGCTCGCCACGGCGATCTGGACCTTCGAGGGCGTGAATGAGGCCGAATTTCCCGAGGGGCTGCCGCTGGAGATGATCGTGCGGGTCTTTCGCACCTACATGGGCGAGATCGAGAAGGGGATCGCCGGCAGCGTGCGGGTTCGCAATCCCGCCAACGGGCTGCAGAGCGACCCCTTCTACTTCACCGCCAAGGAGTTCAGCATCGACTCCCTGCTGATTCCCAGGGTTCTCAACACGACCACCACCGACGGGGGCACGCGGCAGGTCGATCTCTTCGAGCAGATCGTGGCCGATGGCCGGGTGGAGGTGGTTTTGCAGTGTCTCGAGCCTGCCCAGTATTACGGCGTGGCGCAGGCCGATTTCTATCTCCGCGCCGGCAGCGGCTCCTTTGCCCTCAACTACGCCAAGAGCTGCCTGGGAATCTGGTTTTCGATGCTCGTGGTGACGGCCCTGGGCGTCAGCTTCAGCACCTTCCTGACAGGGCCGATCGCGTTGTTGGCCTCGCTGATGGTGATTCTGGTGGGCCAGTTCCGGGAGTTCATCGAGCGGCTCTTCGAGAGCCAAATCACCGGTAATTCCAAGATCGCCCCCGGCGGCGGACCGATCGAGTCGCTCTACCGGATCGCCACTCAAATGAGCATCACGCTGGAGATGGAACAGACTCCGGCGGTGGTGGCGATGAAGACGATCGACACCCTGCTTCTGGCGCCGATGCGGCTTGCGGCGGGGCTCTTTCCTTCGCTTTCGTCGCTGGGCACCAGCGACTTCGTGGCCGACGGCTTTGACATCCCGCTCGACCTCGTGGCCGAACATGGCGTGGAGACCATGGCCTACGTGCTGGTGTTGTTCGTGGCTGGAACCTTTTTCCTCAAGTCCAGGGAGGTGGCAGCATGACTCCGCCTGATGGATCCCCCGATCGAATGCTTGCGGCGGGCCGGGGAGAGCAGCGGTGGCTCGGCCTGCGACCGACCACGCTGGGGATGCTCGTGGCGATTGCGGTGCTCTTGATCCCGCTTTCGTCGCTCAGCCAGCCGGCCGATTCCGAGCACGACGGCGGGATCCTCGCCCGGGAGCGGATTCGCCACAAGCTCTCCCAGGCGAATCTCGGAGAGATCGATCCGACCAGCGAGACGATGCGGCTGGCCACCCTGGGCCTGAAGAACATCGCGGTCACGCTCCTCTGGGACCGTGCCAACCACTACAAGAAGGTCGAGGACTGGACCAACCTCTCGGCCACGCTCGAACAGATGACGAAACTGCAGCCAAACTTCTACTCGGTCTGGGACTTCCAGGCCCACAATCTCTCCTACAACATCTCGGTCGAGTTCGACGACTACCACGACCGCTATGGCTGGGTGATCAAGGGAATCGAGTTTCTCCGCGACGGCATCGCCCTGAATGCCAACGAGCCCCGGCTGCTCGGCCGCATGGGATGGTTTATCGGCCACAAGATCGGCAAGTCGGACGAGAAGAAGCAGTACCGTCGGCTGTTCAAGGCCGACGACGATTTCCACGAGCGGGACCGCCCCGGCCGCACCTTGCCCGAGCGTGACAACTGGCTCGTCTCCCGCGAGAAATACCTCGCCGGGCAGACGCTCGCCGACTCAGGCGCCGACCTGAACACCACGCCGCTGATCTTCCACAGTGAGCCGATGATGTCGGCGATCAACTACGCCCGGGCGGTCGAGGCCGACGGCACCTTCGGTGAGAAAGCCCGCGATGCCTGGAGCCTTGCCGGTGAGGAGATGCGGCGGTTTTCAGTCCGCGAGATTCCCACCAGCTGGGACGTGCCGATCCGGCTGGGCCTGCGGGAGGCGGAACTGGCCAGGGCCCAACGGCTCGCCGAGCGGCTCGAGACGCTCATGCCGGGAGCCTTCGCGGCCCTCGAGGCCCGCAAGCGGAAGGCCCTCACGAAACAGCAGCAGGCGGCCCTCGAGACCCCACCGATGGAACGCGACGAGCAGGAGCAGCAACTCGCCATGGAGGCCGAGGATGCGATTCGGGTCAGCTGGCCGATGGTGGCCAGCGAGGCCGCGGCGGAAATCGGTGAGGAGGCACGCCGTCTGGCAGGGGAGTATGTCGAGGCGAGCGAGACCGCGGAGATCATCGACCGCTATCGCGACATCGTGAACTACGACTTCTGGCGGGCCAGCTGCGAGGCGGAGGTCACCCAGGACGCCCTGACCGCCCGCGAGGCGATCTGGCGGGCCGATCGCGACTATGATGCCGCCCGTCTGCAGCCGGCGAGGGATGCCTACGAGCAGGCTTTCGCCGCCTGGCGACGGGTGCTCGACAATTCGCCGGTGCTTCGCGAGGACGACCTTACCGCCGAGGACATCGCCGAGGTGGTGCAGCGGTATCGGCGGGTGCTCGAACAGCTCGACGAGCCCTTCCCCAGCCCCTTCATCCTGCAAGACGTGCTCGACCGGGCGGGCCCGCTGGAGGATTCGTAGGCCGGGCTCGCTGCCCGGCCGCACACCGCTGCCGGCGGCACCGGGTCCGCTACGGCGCCGGCGGCTCGCCGCGGCGGACGAGCAGACGGTCGATGCGGCGGCCGTCCATGTCGACCACCTCGATCTCGAAGCCTCGCCAGGCCAGCCGGTCGCCCACCGAGGGAATCCGCTCGAGCACCGCAAGTACCAGCCCCGAGACGGTCGAGTAGTCATGGGCGTCGGAATCGAAGCCAACCCCCAGCCGTTCACTGAAATCCTCGATGTCCATCCCGCCATCGATGAGCCAGGAGCCGTCGTCCCGCTCGACGAACTCCTGCGGCTCCTCCTCGCCGTGCTCGTCGTGGATCTTGCCCACGAGTTCCTCGAGCACATCCTCGAGCGTGACGAGCCCCTCGGTGCCACCGTATTCGTCGAGCACGATCGCCAGCTGGTGCCGCTCCCGCTGAAACGCCTCGAGCAGCCGGTCGAGAGGCATCGACTCCGGCACGAAGAGCGGACGATGCAGCAGCTTCCGTAGATCCATCGCCCAGCCGAGCCAGTTCTGGCGGAGCACGTCCTTGATCGAGACATAGCCGAGGATCTGGTCGAGCGACCCGTCGTAGACCGGGATCCGCGAGTAGCCGGCCATGGCGATCGCCCCGGCGATCTCTTCGGCGGGCGTTGCGATGTCGAGGGCGTCGATGTCGATCCTCGGACGCATGATGTCGTGCACCGTCCGCTCCCCGAGCCGCAGGGCCTCGCTGGCGACCGCCTGTTCGACCGGCTCGAGCACGCCCTCCGCCCGTCCCGCCTCGAGGAGATGCTCGATGTCGTCAACCGACACCGTCGGGCCCTCCCCCTTCCGCACGCCGAGCAGAAAGAGCACCGCCGAGGTCGAGGCACCCATCAGCCAGACAAGGGGCTTGGCAATGTTGGCAATCGTGATCATTGCCGGTGCCACCCGGCGGGCGACCGGTTCGGCGCTCCGCAGGGCCAGCCGCTTGGGGACCAGTTCGCCGAGTACCAGCGTGAAAAAGGAGAGGCACGCCACGAACAGGGTCAGGGCGATCGTGTTGGCTGCCGGGGCGATCCGTGGCGGGGCAACTTCGCCGATCCAGCCGGCGAGGTCGCTCACGATCCGGTCGCCACCGTAGGCGGCGGCCAGCGTGCCCACCAACGTGATCCCGATCTGCACCGTCGGCAGGAAACGATCGGGGGTCATCGCCAGATCGAGCGCTTTGGCCGCCGCGGTGTCGCCATCGTCGGCGAGTTGGCGGAGCCGCCCCCGCCGGCTGGCCACGATCGCCATCTCCGCCCCGGAGAAAAAGCCGTTGGCCAGGATCAACGCCAGGATGATCAGGATTTCCTGCAGCATGTGTCCTGCCCGGGCGATGGTGTTTGGGGGCACGGCGTCGACTGCTGGAGCACCGAGAGGTTGTCGCGATGGACGACCTCGTCATAGGGACAGGTGCCCAGGGCCCCGGCGATGGAGCCGGTCTTCAGCCCGGCGATCCGGCGGACCTCCTCGGCGGTGTAGTTGACCAGTCCGCGGGCGAAAATCCTGCGGCTGGGATCCTCGACGCTGACCAGCCCCACCAGGTCTCCGTTGGTGAAGGATCCCTCGACCGAGCAGACCCCGGCGGCGAGCAGGCTCGAGCCGCGGCCGACCACCGCCGCGCGAGCCCCGCGATCGACCGCCAAGAGCCCCCGGCACTGGGCGGTCCAGCCGAGCCAGCGTTTGCGGGCCGGGACAGCCTGCGAAGCCGAAGGGAAGAGCGTGCCGACCTCCTCGCCCCGGAGGATCGCCTCGAGAACGCCGGGCTCGCGTCCGGCCGCGATCACGCAGTCGGTACCGACGGCGGTCACCGCCCGGGCCGCGGCGAGCTTGCTGGCCATGCCGCCCTTCGAGCGGCCCCCGGCGGAGTCGTGGACGAACGATTCCGCCTCACCGTCGATCCGGTCGAGCTGCGGCACGAGCCGGGCGGCGGGGTCATCGGGAGCCCGGTCGTAGAGCCCAGCCACGTCGGAGAGCAGCACGAGCAGTTCGGCCGGCAGCAGCATCGCCACCTGGGCTGCAAGGTGGTCGTTGTCACCGAATGAGGTGCGGAGCTCCTCCACGCTCACCGTGTCGTTCTCGTTGACGATCGGCACGGCGGCGAAGTCGAGCAGGCTTCGCAGCGTGTTGCGGATGTTGAGATACCGCCTGCGGTCATGGAGATCCTCGGCCACCAGCAGCACCTGCGCCGCGTGCCGCCGGCAGTCGCGGAGCACCCGCTCGTACGACTCGATCAGGCAGCTCTGCCCGACGGCGGCCACGGCCTGGAGATGGGCCAGTTCCTCAGGCCGCCGGTCGAGACCGAGCCGGCCCATGCCGGCCGAGACCGCCCCGGACGAGACGAGCACCACCTGCCTGCCGGTGGCGAGCACGGCGTCGACCTGCCTGGCCACCGCCTCGACGCGATGCACATCCAGCAGCCCCTGCTCGTCAGTGAGCACCCGACTGCCAACCTTGACAACCACAATTTTCGCACGCGCTGCGGTGCGGTGGCGGGCGGAGGCGGTCATCGTGGAGTGGGGGGTGTGGGCGAAAGCAATCCTGCGGATCGGAGAGTCTACCGTCGGACGACCGGCTGGGACCATACGGTCGCGGCTGCCGGCCCGGGCCGGCCGTTGCGGCCGTTGCGGCGGTGGCGGCGGGGCGGGTGCTTTGAATTTCTGGTGGGCCTGCCCGCCGACGTGTAGACTTCAGGCTCTCGAGGGCTTCGCAGGCCGCCTGCACGACGCGGCGGCATTGCGGTGGCCTTGCCACGAGGCCTCCACGGGCAAGCGATGAGTGATCTGCTTCACGAGTGCGGCATCGTGGCGGTCTATCACCTCCACGGCGATGCTGGCGATCCGCCTGCCGCCGCGGAGGGCGGGCCCGCAGCGGGGGTGAGCCCGCTGTGCCCGCCGCAGGGCCCCGACGAGGTCTCGCGGCTGATCCCCAGGATGCTGCTGGACATCCAGAATCGCGGGCAGCTCTCGGCCGGAATGACCGCCTGGAACCCGGGCCGCAGCCAGCTCCTGTCGACCTACAAAGAGGTCGGCAGTGTGAGCGAGGTGTTTCGCATGAGCCACCGCGGCAAGTTTGAGAGCATCATGGAACAGTGCAGCGGCCGGGCGGCGATCGGCCATGTCCGCTACGCGACCTGCGGTGCCGAGGACCGCGGCTATGCCCAGCCACTCGAGCGGCCCCACATCCAGAAACGGAAGTGGTTCGCCTTCGGATTCAACGGCCAGTTGGCCAATTACCCCCAGCTGCGGGCCGAGATCCTCGCCACCAGCGACAACCACCTCGCCCGTGACAACGACACCGAAGTGCTGATGCATCTGCTGGGCATGGAGCTCTCCGGCGACGCCGACCCACGGCTGATCGACGTGCTCGGCTCGATCGCCCGGCGGCTCGACGGGGCCTGGAATCTGGTGCTCCTGGATGCCTGCGGGAGGATGGCGGTGGCCCGGGATCCTCTGGGAATCCGGCCCCTGGAATACGCTCGCCTCGGGCCGCTGGTGGCAGCCGCGAGCGAGAGCGTGCCGCTTTTGAATCTCGGCTTCCCTCCGGAATCGATCAGGTCGCTCGAGCCGGGTACGGCGCTTGTCATCGACGGACACGAGGCGACGATCGAGCGGTTTGCCGAGAGTCCGCGGCGGGCGCATTGCTTTTTCGAGTGGGTCTACTTCGCCAACGTGGCCAGCACGATGGACGACCGCAGTGTCTATCTCTCGCGGAAGCGACTCGGCGAGGAACTGGCCCGGCTCGAGACGATCCCGATCGATGCCGACACCGTGGTCGTGCCCGTTCCCGACACGAGCAAGGCCGCCGCCGATGCGATGGCCTACCGGCTCTCGATCCCGTCGGTCGAGGGCCTGATCCGCAACCGCTACGCCGGCCGCACCTTCATCGACGGGGCCTCGAGCCGCCGGCAGAAGGCCGAGACGAAGTACACGCCTCTGCGGGAGGTCCTCGAGGGCAAGCGGGTGATACTCGTCGAAGACTCGATCGTTCGAAGTACCACGATGAAGGTGCTCCTCGGGCGGATGCGATCCCTCGGCCGCGCCCGGGAGATCCACGTTCGCATCGCCTGCCCGCCGATCGTGGCCCCCTGTTTCTACGGTATCGACATGTCGACGATCCAGGAGCTCTTCGCCCCCCGATTTCTCGAAGATGGACGGCTCACCGAGGCCTCGCAGCGACGGATGGCCGAGGTGCTCGGTGCCGACACGCTGCGGTATCTGCCGATCGAGTCGGTGGCCCGGTCGATCGATCGGCCGGAGGCCGACCTCTGCGAGGCCTGCATCAGCGGCCGCTACCCGACCCCCGCCGGTGAACGGCTCTACGAGATCGCCCTGGACAACGCGAGGGCCGATCTGCCGGGTTCGGAAGTCGGCCGGCGGGTTGCCGAGGGCCGAACCTACGAGCCCGCGCCGTCGCAGCGGGGCGAGGTGCTGCGGGCGGGTCGCTGAGCCGCAGCCGCGGCCCGTCTCAGCCGGCCGGCATCCGGGGGTTCGCGGCCGATCGCGGTCGCGTCGTTGCGGATCAGCAGCGAACGCCAGACCGCCCCGCCGGCAAGCTGCGTGCGTCGCTCAAAATGGGTCCGGTATCCGGGGCCGGTGCCGGCCGGTGGCGGTTCATCGATCGGGCTCGAGAAGAACCCGGTAGCCGCCGCCGCCTCGAGCCCTTCGCGGTGGTAGGCCTCGACATCGGTCCAGAAGTGGAGCTGGCCGCCGGCGGCCAGCACGCGGGCGACGGCCCTCAGCAACGGCGGACGCATGATCCGTCGCTTGTGGTGACGGGCCTTCCACCATGGGTCGGGAAAGTAGATGTGCACCGCGGCAAGGGACGCATCGGCCAGCACGCTGCGGACCAAAAGTGTCGCATCTCCGGCGATGACTCGGGCGTTGTCGAGTCCCGCCTTAGCCACCCTCGCGGCGGTCAGGCGGGCATAGCCGTAGGCCAGTTCGACACCGAGAAAGCCGGTCTCGCGCTGCCCCGCCGCGGCCGAGGCGAGAAACAGCCCTTTGCCGCTGCCGATTTCGAGTTCGACCGTCGTTCGGCCGGGAAAGAGTGTTTGCGGATCGAGCGGGACCAGTGAACCTGGCGAATCGAGAGGCTCGCCCCGGGCTGCGGATTCGAATGCCGCCGGCCAGCCGTCGAGGGCCTCGAGCAGGGTTCCGAGCCGCAGCAGGTGACCGGAGAGGTCGAGCGAGGGATCGGGCTTCTTCGGAACTCGACGGGGCATCGATGGCTCAGGAGGGGTCGCCCGACGAGCCGAGGTTTCCCGCCGCCTCGACCAGCGGGTCCATCGGCAGGGGCACACCCTTGATCACCCCATCGACGACGATCGACTCCCGCACCACTCCCTGAAAACGACAGACGATCATCGCCTTGGGCCGCACCCGCACCCGTTCCACCGCGATCACAAGACGGTCGCCCGGCACCACCGGCTCGCGGAATCGAACATCCTCCATGCCACCAAAGCCGATCACCTTCGCCTGGAGCAGGTTGTGCTTCTGGGTGTAGTAGCTGGAGAGTTGGGCGGCCGCTTCGCACATCAGCACCCCGGGCATCAGCGGCATCACCGGAAAATGCCCGCGGACCCAGAACTCGTCTCTGGCGACGTCCTTGTAGCCGACACAGAGTCCGCGGGTCTGGTCCTCGTGAACGATCGCCGTGAGCTGCTCCATCTCGAACCGCTGCATGTTCCAGCGGCGGATCTCATGGATGTCGGCGATCACGTTGGAGAGGTCGTATTCGCTCGGATGGATGATGAAGTCGCGAGGAGGCACGGACGAATTTCCCCCGGTACGGCTGATACGGTCGCGGCCGGCTCAGGTCTTCACGTGCCGCCGCTTTTTCTTGCGGGCCTTGCTGTTGGCAGGCCGGGCGCCGTGGTTTGCTTTCTTCAGGGTGCGGTGGGGCTTGGCCATTGACGGGACACTCCGGCGGTCAGCGATTCAAGACCCGTACGCTACCATCTCCCGGAGGGTCGGGGAAGCGACCCGCGGCTCCGCCGGACGGCAGCCTATCGCCCGAGGCCGCGGTCACCGCGAGCGACCGCAGCCTGCTCGTGGGCGATCGCCTCGCGGAAGGTGGTTCGCAGGATTTCCACGAGGCTCGCGACAAGGAAGCCGCCGATCCCACCGATGACGGCCGAGGAGAGGCTGCCGAGCACGGCCCCCGCGGTCGAACTCCCCACGAAGACGGCCAGGCTGACCCCTCCTGCAATGCCGCCGCAGACGCCGCCGATACAGACCGACACGGGCACCAGCCGCCCGAGGCTGCCCCCCCGCTCGAGAAAGGCGGGAGGCTTGGGCAAAGGGATTGCCTGTGGCGGTCGCGGCCGCGAGGCCAGTTCGCGGTCGGTCTCGTCACGAAGCCCGGTGCCGATCGCGTTGCCGGCGACGTGGGCCGCCACGCAGAGGGCCGCCACCAGCAGTCCCAGCCAGCCGGCCAGCCCGAACCAGCCGATTGACGCCACCGCGACGGCCACCACCACGACCAGCCAGGAGAAGGTCTTGAGCGTCACCATGTTCTCCGGAGGCGTGCAGGCGGGCCAGGGAAGGGAGCAGGTCCACGCGGTGCGGACGGATGCTGCCACCGATCAAGTCTACGTCCTCGGGAGCTTCAGAACACCCTCGGCGGCAGGGCTGCAACCGTCCGGTCCCGCCGAAATCGGCGAGGCAAGAACGCCCATGTCTCGGCTACCAGCCGGAGTCAACCGCCTGTTCGCCGAAGATCGGCAGCAGACGGTAGTAGACCTCGAGCGTCAGCACCGCCAGGGCGGTGTGGGCCAGCCGTCCGCCGGTGGCGGTTTCGGCGTCGGCGAGAAACCAGCTGCCCCGTTCGTGGCCGGCGGTGGACTGAAGGCGAACCAGGCCGTCGCGGACGCGGGCGTTCCACCGTTTCCAGGAGGGATGGTTCGACTGCAGGAGCAGCTGGGAGAGGTAGAAATTCTCATAGAGGGCGTGGGGGTCGGGCGTGCGGCCGGCCAGTTCACTCGCCCCGCGGCGAATCGCCTCGTGGCGCGGCTCCCAGCCGGTGTAGAGCCGGCAGAGCAGGCCGACCGCGGAGGTTGACCGCTTCGCCGCCGGGGTCCGGTAGCCGTAGGCGGCCCCACCACGCGACTGCACCGCGTCGAGGAACCGCCCCACACCCTCGACCGTCTGCGAGGAGACCTCCAGGCCGGCGATCGCTCCGCTCTTCAACGCGGCGACCTGCCAGGTGGTGACGGTGATGTCACCGGGCTGACCGGGAAGGTACCGCCAGCCCCCGCCGGAGAGATCCTGGCTCGACTCGATGAACCGCAACGTCTGGATCAGCACCGGCTCGAGCATGGGATCGCGGGTCATGCCGTAGGCTTCGGCGAGGACGAGCGTCGCGATGCCGTGGGCATACATCGAGCCCTCGCAGAGGTCGCCGCCGCGGGGTGAGGGCCGCACGCTGCCGATGAGGTGGTAGAGGCCGCGGGAGACCGTCTCCTGGTAGGGTCCCTCGAGGTGCGTGCTGCCGGCGGCGAGAAAGGGCAGCAGGGCGATGCCCGTGGCGGCCACCGACCCGGTGACGGTGCCGGGATTGCGGCAGCCGCCGCGGCAGCGGGCATTGGCCAGGTCGCACCGCCAGGATCCGTCGGGCCCCTGGTGGCCTGCAAGCCAGGCGAGTCCGCGGGCCACCGCAGCCTCGCTTGCTTCGTTGCCGCCGTGGCGGCGGACCGCCTCGGCACGTCCCTCGCCGCGGCGTGCCGAATAGAGGCTCGCGGCAGCGGCGCGGCCAGCCAGAGTCGCCCTCCCGGCCGGCCGGCTCGAGACCACCGAAAAAAGTTCGCGAGTGGACGTCTGCCGCGGGGGGGTGGTCGCGGTGGCGGCAGCCGCGGCCCGCGGCTGTGGAATCGCCACCAGATCGATGGACACCTCGGCGGCTGGTGGCATCACGGCTACCGCTTCGGAACGCTCGAACCGCACCGCGGGCTGTTCGCGGGCCATCGCCGCCAATTCACCCGTCTCCCCGGCCGGGGCGTCGGCCAGGCCGATCTCGAGCGTGGCCCGCTGCTGGGGCGGTTCGCCGAAAAAAAACACCGCCGCCAGAATCCCCACCACGACGTGGAGCATCAGGCTGAGGTAGGCAGCCTGGGCCCTGCGGTCGGCGAGCAGCCGATCGGCGGACAGCCACGCGGGGCTGTCGAGCCCTGGCGATTCGCCGGTATCGGCGGTGTCGCTCTGCCGCATTGTGCCACCCCTGCCCGCAACGCCCCGAACCCATCGGACCCGCGTGGCAACGCCAGCCCCCGGCAGAGATTCATCGGACGGCGGCGGCTGCCGCTGGACTGCTCCGGCCGACCCGAACACCTGGCGCGGTTGTGCGGCCGCCGGGGCGGGGAGTTCACTCCTTGAACTCTTCCTCGACGCTCGATTTGCCGTAGATCGGCAGATGGCGGTAGTAGACCTCGAGGATCATCGTGGCCAGGGAGGTGCAATAGAGCCGGCCGGCAACGTGGGCCCCGTGGCCCCCGTCGTAGCTGTCGTACCAGCTACCCGCCTCGTGGCCGACCTTGTGCTGGGCCTTCACCAATCCGTCCCGCATCTTCGTGTTCCAGGCGATCCATCGCTCCCCCTCGACGTGGTGCATGACCTGCGTGGCGTAGTAGTCGTAGTAGAGATCGTGGGAAGGCCCCTTTTTGGCGATTCGGTCGACGCCACGCTGCAGGGCCGGGTTGTCTTTTTTCCAGCCGAGATACATCCGGCACAACAGTCCCACCGCCGAGGTGCCGTAGCCGCCACCTGGCCCGGTATAGCCATACTGGGCTCCGTCGTCGGCCTGGACGGTATTGAGAAACTCGATGGCCTTCTTGACCGTCACGGGGTTGACGTTGAGGTACGCCATGTGGCCGCTCTTGAGGGCCATCAGCTGCCAGCCGACCGCCGAGGTGTCGCCCGGCTGCCGCGGCGAGTACCGCCAGCCGCCACCGACCGGGTCTTGGGCCGACATGATGAAGTTCAGCGCGAGCTGGGCCGGCGGGCCGAGCCGCTGGTCCTGGGTCATCGCGTAGGCCTCGGAGAGCACGATCCCCGCCAGGCCCTGGGAATACATGTTGCCACCGGGTAGATAGGCCTTGCCGTTCTGCTTGGTGGTGATGCTCGCGAGGAAGCCGAGGCCCGCCTCGATCTGCTTTTTGTACGGTCCTTCGCGGTGGGTGTAGCCCCGGCCGAGAAAGGGCAAGAGGGCCATCGAGGTGGCGGCGCCTCTTTCGGCCTTGCCGCCGCCGCCGCCATGGCTGCACTGGCCGCCGCAGCTGGGCACGTTCTTCAGGTCGAAGTCCCAGCCGCCGTCGGGCATCTGGTGCAACGCGATCCATTTGAGCGCCGCTTCCACCGCCTGCTCACTCTGCTTGTTGCCACCTCCAGCCTGCACGAGCTTGGCCCGCTGCGAGCCAG
The DNA here is from genome assembly GCA_964600785.1 of uncultured Chitinophagaceae bacterium. GTDB lineage: Bacteria > Planctomycetota > Planctomycetia > Pirellulales > UBA1268 > M30B53. Next base: position 8,397 of record CAZRKH010000097.1, on the reverse strand, counting down.
ATCGGCCGCCCAGACCGCCCGCTTTGCCGCCGATCGCGCCGACCTGCTGCAAAAGATCGCTCGAGGGCGCGGTCTCGGTGCTGAAATCGGTGAGTTCCACGGACACCGCCGCGGCATCGACGTCATCGGCGAGGCTTTCCACGACCACATCCTCGACGGCGGTCACCGCCTCGGGCATGACCACAGCCTCGGTGACGTCGGCAACCTCGACCTCCTCAAACTCCTCCGGCGGCTCTTCAAACTCCTCGGCAAACTCCTCCTCGGTCTCGGGAGCCGAGGAGGTGATCAGCCGCGGCGGCTCGAGCTTGGGAGGGGCGTTCACAATCAACGCCAGCGCCAGCAGGGCGACGATGTGTACGAGCATGCTCACGGCGAACGACGGCAACTGCGTGCCACCGGCGGCGGCCACGACCGGCGTCGCCTCATCCCCTTCCTGCGACCCCGCCTCGGCTGAGCCGTTCTTGCCCGGCGGCGTGGAGGCCACCTTGGCAGGCTGTGTCTGTGCAGGACGCGGCCGGGTTTCCGTTCGCGAACCCGACCGGGTGGAAACTTCCGCCTGCGGCGGCTTGGCGACCGGCCGCCCAGCCTTCCGCGGTGGCCGGGAGGCACCAGCGGCATCAGAAGTGTCCGAAGAAATGCTGCTTGCCATGAATCACGCTCCCATTGCCGCTCTTTGGCGACACACCGCCTGCGGCCACCCGGGGCCTGCAGCCTGCATGCAGCAGACGCTTCCCCGAGTCCTCACCCGGAATACGCCGCTCACATTCAAGTCTACCGCAGCCTGCGGCACGGGCAAAATCGATTCGCGCGGGCACAATCGACTGCAAAGGGCACGACCGTTACGACTGAATCCGTCCCGGGTCCGCCGATTATTCCCGGATGCCCGCCGGAGACCGTTTTTGGCGGATTGGGCCCGCTGGGCGAAACGGGCCTGCCTGGGACCCCACGGGTGCATGCCGCTGGCGTCGCCGGGGGTGGCGGGGTAATCTCGTGGCGTCGTGGACGGGCGGTCGAAGCCGCCGGCACGCTCCGCGATTCGACACGACCCGGGCAGCGTACCGCGAGCAGGCGATGGCAAAGGGCAAGAAAAAACTCGAGGTGGTGCACCTCGTGTGCGAGGAGACGGGCGACTACAACTACACGCTGCGGCGAAAGTCCGGCGGCGAGAAGTTGAAACTCAAAAAGTACAGCCCGCGGCTGCGTCGACACACGCTGCACGCCGAGAAGAAGAAGTAGCGGCCGCTGCGGCCGCGGTTCTCACAGGCGGTCATCGATTTTGGCAAGCACCTCCGTGGCCGACGACGGCGTCGACTGCTCCGTGGTGAATCCCTCAATCACCACGTCGGCCCCGCGGCAGGCCCGGTGATCCCTCTGCCCGCCAGCCGCGACGAGCACCCGGCACTCAGCCCGCAGGGCTCCCGAAGCCCAGCGTGGCGGTGGGCCGAGCGGCGTGAGCAGCTGCAGTTCGGCCTCGGCCGGCTCGGCGGTTGCCGCGGCTTCCTCGGCCACGAGCCGCCCCGCGAGTTGGCGGCCCAGCGGCGATTCGCCAAGTGCTCCGCCGAGCCGCCAGCGAAGCCCCGCCAGCGGGATGTCTTCGAGCCCGCGGCGGCAGCGGGTCAGCCTGCCGCGTCGCTCGAAGTAGGCCACGTTGGGGCCGTCTCGCCAACGCCTGGTCGCGGTGGTGTCGGGTGGATGCCAGAGGTGCAGCGAATAGGTCCTGCCGAGGATCGAATCGAGCCGCACCCCGGCGGCGCGGAGTCGCAGGCCGAGGTCGTCGTCTTCCTGGCCCCAGCCGACGAACCGCTCGTCGAAGCCGTTGACCCGCCAAAAGTCGTCGCGATCCACACTCACGTTGCCACCGGTGAGCCGCGGCTTGGACGGATGGCGGATCCACTGGTGCCACCGCCATCGTCGGAGGCGTTGTCGCAGGGCCCTTTGCTCCGAAGCCGGCACGATCCTGGCGATGCTCTCCGGCTCGAGCGTGGCCGGGTCGAGCCGCTCGCTCGCTCGTTCGTCGAGCCTCGCGCAGTAGCCCACCGCCGCCACCCCGTGACGGCAGCAGGCGATGTGGGCCGCGACGTGGTCCCGCGGGAGCACGCAGTCGCCGTCGAGGAAGAGAAGCCGCCGGCCGGTCGCCAGTCGCGCCCCGGCGTTGCGGACCGCCGCCAGCCGAAAGCCCTCGTGGGGGCGGCTCACGAACGCCACGCCGAAGTCCACCGAGCGGGCAAAGTCCTCCACGATGTTCCGCGTGGCGTCGGTGGAGCCGTCATCCGAAACGATCAATTCAAAGCGGCCCGCGACCCGCTGATGACGGATCGACTCCAGCACCCTCGCAAGGTGCCCGGGCTTCATGAAGGTATTGACGATCAGCGAGATCTCCGGATGCCCGCAGCCGTCACGGGAGTCGTCGAAGAGGGTCTCGGGGGCGGTCATGGCAGGTCGGTAGCGAGCAGTTGCGAGGCGAGTCGGCGGGGATCGCACTCGTTGGAGAGCCGGGCGGCTTGGCGGGCGGCCGTGCTGCGGTAGTGTGGCTCGTGTCGGGCGATGTCGGCGAGAGCGGCCGGGGCGTCGGCCGGGGCGGCGATCACGATTCCCCCGGCGGCTGCCGGGGGAACCGCGGCAAGCTTGACTGAGTCGATTTCGATTTCGATTTCGCACTCTCCGGCTGCGGCAGCATCAGCGGCGAGCAGGAGTCGAGAGGGCCCGCGGCCGGTCGGCTGTGGCGGGACCGGGAAGACCGTGGCCGCCGAACTGCCGTCGGGCTTCGCCGCCACCCGCACCGACATCCCCGAGGGCCGGCCATTCTGCTCGAGGGTGAGGTCGACGGCCGGCTCGGCGTGCCAATCGCAGGGGGTGGTCGGCCATCGCAGCCGCACGATTACCGCTGCGGCATCCGATGCCCCGCGAAGCTCGGGAAGGTCGATTGCACGACCGCCACGGTCGAGTCTGCTGATGACCTTCCTGTGCGAGAAATTCTGCCCCGCGGCCCGGACCAAGGCGGCATGCTCCTCGAGGCCGGGTGTGAGCATGCGGGCCATCCAGCCACCGCCGGTGACGACCGGCACGATGCCGGCGGTGATCGCCTCGAGCAGCACCCCGGAACAGCGGCAGCGATACCTCGCCTGGTCGTAGGGCAGCAGGGCGACGTCGGCGGCGGCGAGTTCGGCCGCGTAGGCCTCCGCGGCAAGCGGTCCGCTGACGAGGCGGACGCTCGGCATCTCGGCGAGACGGGCGAGCGATTCGCGAACGCGGCGGTGGGGAGCTTTCCGTGATGCCGCAGGAAAGCCGAGATTGGCCTGCACGGCAAAGCATGCCCGATCCGACAGGGTCGGCTCGGCGGCGACCCGCTCCACAATGTCGGCGAGTTCACCCGAGCCCTTCTCCGGACGAGCGTCGCCCAGCGTGGCGATCCGCAGGCTCCCGTTCGGCCCCGGATTCCGCGGGCCGGGCGGGTGAACCGGATAGGGCAGGACATCGATCGGGCCCACGCCCAGACGCTGGTATTCCGCGGCGAGTTCCTCGGTGGTGACATGCAGGGCGATTCGCTGGCTCCCGGCATCCTCGAGGGCCCGGCGAAGCAGGCGGCGAACCCGGTCAAGACGCCGCTCTTGGCGGGGAAGGTCGGCTCGATGGCCGCGGTAGAGCGGTGTATGGAGCTGGGCATGCCAGGCGATGCCCCGGGGCGGTCGGCCCCCGCGAATGGCCCGGGCCAGGCCGGCCACGTCGAGCTCGTTGGCCGTGGCAATGAAGACCACGTCGCCGGGCCGTGCCGCGGCGACCACACCGGCATATCCCCGTGCCGCCGCGGCGATCCTCGCCTCGCGTCGTCCCCGGGCATGCCAGGCCGACCAGGGAGCGGCAAACCGCGGCCGCCCCCGGGCATCGAGTCGGTCGAGTTCGCCAAAGGCGGTGTACTTGGAGTAGCCGGAGAACTCGAGGGTCGCCTGCACGCGGACGCCTTCAATGGCCCCGGCACACCTGGCAAAGGCGGCGTTGGCCACCACGACCCCCTCCCAGCCCCGCTCGGCCGCCGCCGCAAGCAGCAGCCGTGCGTAATGGAAGGGATGGGAGGAGTAGTGGGTCAGGCAGGGGTCGATCAAATGGAGCCGCGGCATGGCCGGATGGATCGGAACTAGGGGTGCAGGGGCAGGCCGCAGAGCAGCTTGTCGATGGCCTCGCGGCCCTCGAGAAATTCGATCGCGATCTCGATCGCGACCAGCGGCACGCCGGCGAGGGTGTCGCGACGAAGTTTGACGAGATCCTTGAGCGTGGTCACGACCAGTTCGGCCCCGACGGCGGCGGCCCGCCGGCCGATCGACTCGGCGTCGGACTCGTCGTAGCGATGGTGGTCGGGAAACGGACACTCCATCGCCACGCGGCCGCCGAGGGCTTCCACGGTGGTGCGAAAGGCGGCCGGATTGCCGATCCCTGCGACGATGGCCACGGGCATGCCGGCGAGCAGTTCCAGCGGATGGAACTCACCGCCGGCTGTTCGCAGACGGCGTGGGGCGTGGGTCGTGGTGGCCCAGGGAATATCGCGACCGGCGTGTCGGCATACCGCCGCATGGATCGCCTCGGTGGTGGACCGGTCGATCCGGCTTGCCCGCGTGAGCACCGCGGCATCGGCCCGCGCGAGCCCGTCAACCGGCTCCCGCAGCAGGCCGCGGGGAAAGACCCGCCCGCAGCCGAACGGATCGGTCGCGTCGATCGCCACGAGGTCGAGATCGCGGGCGAGGCGGCGGTGCTGGAAGCCGTCGTCGAGAAGCACCACGTCGGCTCCCTGGCTTGCCGCCTCGGCAGCAGCGGCGAGGCGGTCGGGGTTGGCGACATGCGGCACGTCCGGCAGCAGCACCGCAAGTTCGGCGGCCTCGTCGCTGACCTCGCCGGCAACGGCGGCATAGCCTCGGCTGACCACCGCCGGCTGATGGCCAGCCTCGAGCAGACTCGCGGCAAGCCAGGCCACCAGCGGCGTCTTGCCGGTGCCGCCGAGGGTCAGGTTGCCCACCGAGACGACCGGCACCGCAGCCCGCCGGATCGCCCGCAGGCCGTGGTCGTAGCAACGGTTTCGGGCGATGACGGCGAGCCGGTAGGGAGGCTCGAGCAGCGAGAGTCCCAGGCGAGCCGCGGCCGCGGCCGGCCCGCGGGCTGTGCCATCGACAATGCGGTGAAAGGACTCGGCATCGGGCAGGATCGCCATTGCTCGGCAGGGCCCCGGGGGAGGTCGCCCGCGAATCCGAACCGAGGGATCGCCGACGTGGCGGGTCGCAAGAAATCACGCTAGCAATGATGCCGCCAGCCCGCCAAGACGGAATTGACCGCCGCAGGAGGGCCGTTTCCGGGCCGCTGGCCGCCGCTGGGTCGTGAGGCCGATATACTGCACAAGAACGCTCGCGAGCAGGCTCTTCGAGGCCGGCTGGCGATGTCTGCCGACGCTCCCGGAGGACGGTCGAGATGGCGACGGTCACGGACAAGCCCGACTCCCGGCTGGAGGTCGCCCGCTGGGATTCCGCCGAGGAAGGCGGCTCGAAGTCGGAGCGATTCCTCGCGCAGAAACTGCGGGCGGCGGTGGCCGACTACCTCGGCGTGGCCTGGACCACCTTCGCCCTGGCGGTCGGGATCGGCGTGCTCGGCTGGATCGCGGTGGCGGTCATCGTCGAGCACTGGATCGTGCCCTCCGGGCTGCCGCGGTGGGCGAGGATCGGCTGGCTTGGCCTGGGCGTCGCCGGCTTGCTTGTCGCGGCATGGCGGTGGGCATTGCCCCTCCTGCGATACCGTGTGAATCTGGTCTATGCGGCCCGCTCGATTGAGCAGTCGCGGCCCGACCTGCACAACGACCTGGTCAACACCGTGCTGCTGCGACAGCAGGAGGGGAGCGGGGCTGAGCCGGTGCTCCGCTCGCTGCGGCGACGCACGGCGAAGGGTCTGGCAAGCGGGCCTTCGGAGATCGTGGCGGACCGCACCCTGCCGCTGCAGCTGGCCTACGCCTTTGCTCTGCTCGTCGGCCTGCTGTGTCTCTATCAGCTCTTCGCCCCCAAGAGTCTGCTGACCTCGGCGGCGCGGATGGTTGCTCCGTGGTCGGGACTGGCCGCGCCGTCGCGGGTAAGCGTCGAGCCACCGAGCCTGGCCTGGCGGATGCCGCTCGATCCTTCGCAGCGGGGCGGGTTCGCCGACACCCGCGACACCCATCCGCTTGCAATCAGCGGCGGCGAGGCGACGCTCGTGCGGGGACGGCAGTTGGTGGTCACCACGCAGATCCGCGGGCGCCGGCCGGGCGAAACGCCGCTGGTGCACGTGGTGCCGCTCGACGAGGATGGTCGGCGGGATCCCGCGGCGGCCTGGAACCTCTCGATGGTGCAGGAGGGTGTGGCTGCCAGCGACGCCGCCGACGATGAGGATTCGCAAGCGGGAAAATCGGCCAGCCGCAGGGAACGCTTCGAGGCGGTGCTTCCCGGTGCGGGCCGCGGCATGGAGCGGTCGGTGGAGTTCACGATCGCCGCTGGTGATGCGGTCAGCGAGCCGCTGCGGGTGCTCCTTGTCGACAGCCCGACGCTCGTGGTCAGCCGCGTGACCTACACCTACCCCGAGTACACCCGGCGGGAGCCGGAGTCCTTTGCCTGGCAGGGTGATCTGCGGGCCCTCGAGGGGACGCGGGTGACGGTCGAGGCGGAGGCCAACCAGCCGCTCGAGGCGGCCTGGATCGACTTCCGTTGCGACGAGCAGCCCGACCTCAACCTCGCCTTTTCGGCGAGCGACCTTGCCAGGGGCCGGGTTTCCTTTCCCTTGCGGCTCGGCCGGGATCGGGCTGCGGCGGAGCACGATTCCTACCAACTTCTGCTTCGGCCGCGCGGCGGTGGCCGAAGTGAGACGCTCGCGGCCGGAGTACGTCATCGGATCGACGTAGTCCCTGACCTCTCGCCGGAAATCCGCATCGACAGCCCGTCGCAGGAGCAGATCGCCGTGCCGCCCGATGCGGCGGTGCCGATCCGAGTCGTCGCCAAGGACCCCGACTATGGCCTTGCTCGTGTGGGGTTGGAGTTTCGCAAACCCGACACGCCTCAGGGGGCACCGGCGGCGAAGCGATGGCACGATCTCGAGCCGCAGCGATCAAGGCAGCTCTCGGTTCGACACACGTTCCAGATTGTGCCCACGGATCTCGAGGGGTTCGGCGAAATTGTGCCTGGGAGCGTGATCGAATACCGCGGGGTCGTGGAGGATAACCGCGAGCCGGAGGCCAACAGGGCCTTTGCCCCCGAGACTGGTCCCTGGCGGCGGCTTGTGATCGACGCCGATGCCCCACCGCCTCCGCAGCCACGCGGCGACGAGGAGCAGGCTGACGACCGAGCAGGAGAGCAGAACGACGGAGAATCCCAGTCCGGTGAAGGTGAGCAGGGCGAGGGCGAAGGCGAGCAGGGCGAGGGCGAGCAGAGCAAGGGCGAAGGCAAGCAGGGCGAATCGGGACAGCGCGAGCAGGGCGAAGGCGAGCAGAGCGAATCGGGCGAAGGCGAGCAGGGCGAGTCGGGTGCTGGCCGCAAGGATGCTGGAGAACGCGAGGGCTCCGACGGCGGGTCGGAGGACTCCGCTGACGGCATGGCAAACAACACTGGCGAGAACGGTGATGCTGCGAGCCGCCCGCCGGCGGGCGGGGAGTCGGGTGAGGAGTCGGGCGACGCTGCCGGCGACAAGGGCGGCGGGAGCGAGCCGGAGGCGGGGTCGTCGGCAGAGCGACCCAGCGATGCCGGCGATGCCGGACAAGCCGGTGAGCAAACGGACGGTGGCGAGGGGTCTCGGCGGCCCGACGGCGGCCAGAACGACGGACAAGACGGTGGCCAGAACGGGGGCCAGAACGGGGGCCAGAACGGCGGCCGGAGCCAGCGAGGGCAGGGCGAGCAGGGTGAGCAGCCCGGCGGGAACCGCAGCAGGCCAAACAACAAGCAGTCCGGCGAGCAGTCCGGCGAGCAGTCCGGCGAGCAGTCCGGCGAGCAGTCCGGCGAGCAGGGTGGCGAGCAGTCTGGCGAGCAGTCCGGCGAGCAGGGTGGCGAGCAGTCCGGCGAGCAGTCTGGCGAGCAGTCTGGCGAGCAGTCCGAAAGCCGGCCGGGTGCCCGTGAGCCGCAGCGTTCCCGCGACCCCGCGGTCGCCTCCGACGGCACCAACGATGGTGAGGCAATCGAACGGATTCTCGAGCAACGGCAGGCTGAGGAGCCCGGGCAGGCCGGGGAGCCCGAGGGCGACAAGTCTGACGGCGGTGGCCAGCAACCGCAGGATTCGCAGCAGAACTCAGCCGACCCCGCTGCCGACTCATCTGATTCGACCTGCCGCAAGAACGACGGCAAGCCGTGCGGGAAGTCGGGCTGCTCCAAGTGCAGCGGAGGCGGTTCCGGCGGGGGTCAGGGCCAGCAG
>CAZRKH010000096.1:0-5095 GCA_964600785.1 uncultured Chitinophagaceae bacterium | reverse complement strand
GGTCGAGGGCAGCCGGATTCGCCGCGTACCCCTGCCCTCGGAGAGTCACCGGGGCGGCTTCCTCACGCAGGGGGCGGTGCTCAAGGTCACGGCCAATGGCACGACCACGTCGCCGGTGATCCGCGGAGCCTTTGTCAGCGAGCGGATCCTGGGACAGCCGATTCCGCCGCCGCCGCCCAACGTGCCGGCGGTCGAGCCCGACATCCGCGGGGCGACGACGATCCGCGAACAGCTCCGGCAACACCAGGCCGATACTGCCTGCGCCGCCTGCCACCGAAAGATGGATCCGCCCGGCTTCGCGCTGGAGTCGTTCGACGTGATCGGCGGCTGGCGGGACCGCTACCGATCGTTGGCCGGGGGCACGCCCGCCAGCGACCCGCTCTTCGACGGCCGCAAGCCACGCTTCCGGCTGGCTGCGGCCGTCGACGCCTCCGGCACCCTCGCCGACGGCCGGTCCTTTGCCGACTTCGAAGGCTTTCGCCAGCTGCTCAACGCCGATCCCGAGCGGCTTGCCCGCGCCTTCGTGACACAGCTGGTTATTTATGCCACCGGCGGCGAGCCGACATTTGAAGACCGGGCAGAGATCGACCGGATCGTGGCAGCAACGGCATCCAACCACTACGGCGTCCGCTCGCTCGTCCACGCGATCGCCGCCAGCCGATTGTTCCGCGAGAAGTAGCCCCCGGCGACCGGTGCCCGAACGGCCCGGCCATCCCGAATCGATGAGCAGACCCCTTCGGCTCGCCTTGCTCGCGGTGGCGCTGACTGGCTTCGGCCCTTCCCCCCGAGCCGCGATTCTCGACCCGGCATCCTTCAAGCCGCTCGTCAATCGCTTCAATGCACAGGATCAGGAACTCCACGGCAGCGGCATTCCCAACGCGGAAGCCTGGGATTTTCTCGCGGCGAATGTTCCGCTGTTTGAATGCCCTGACGAGGAGCTCCAGAAAACCTATTGGTTTCGCTGGTGGGTGTACCGAAAGCACCTCCGCAAGACACCCGACGGCTGGGTGGTGACCGAGTTCAAGCCCGATGTCCCCTGGGCCGGGCGGCACAACACGATCAACATGGCCGCGGAGCTGCATCTCCTCGAAGGCCGCTGGCTTGCCGACCCCCGGTATCTCGACGACTACTCGCGGTTTTGGTTCGGGGCGGGGAAACTGGGCTCGCTTGTCTACACCAACTGGCTGGCCGACGGCATCTGGAAGCGTGCAGCCGTGACCGGCGACTTCTCCCTGGCGGTCGAGTTGCTCGATGAACTGATCGCCCAGCAGCATCGTTGGGACGAGGGCAAGGCGGGCCGCGGAGTCAACACCGTCGGCCGCAGACCCAACGGCCTGTACTTCACACTGGACGCTTTCGACGGCTCCGAGATGTCGATCGGCGGGCATGGATTCCGTCCGCTGACCAATGCCGCCGCTTATGGAAACATGAGGGCGATTTCGGAGATCGCGGCCGCAGCCGGCCGGGAGGAGGTGGCCGAGGAGTTCCGCGGCCGGGCCGCCCGCCTCAAGGAACTGGTGCAGGCAAAGTTATGGGACCACGAGCGACGCTTTTTCACCGTGCTTCGCGAGGATGAATCGGCCCGCAGCGACGTGCGGGAACTCTGGGGGTTGGCCCCCTGGATGTTCCACCTGCCTGACCCGGGCTTTGAAACGGGCTGGCGGGAACTCGACGATCCCGCGGGATTCAAGGCTCCCTTCGGCCCGACATTTCCCGAGCAGCGACATCCCCGCTTCACCCTCTCCTACAAGGGGCACGAGTGCCAGTGGAACGGCCCTTCGTGGCCGTTGGCAACCTCCATCACCTTGACGGCGTTGGCGAATCTGCTCAACGACTACAGGCAGGCTGCGGTCGGGAAAGACCTGTTCTACGAAACGCTGCAAACCTACTCGCGGTCGCAGCGGCGGCGGCGGGAGGATGGCCTGATCGTGCCCTGGATCGACGAAAATCTCCATCCCTACACGGGCGACTGGATGGCCCGCACGATGCTCGCCAACCGCCGGGAGAATCTCCGGCTCGACCCGGGAACAAAACCGATCAGCGAACGCGGCAAAGACTACAACCATTCGACCTTCTGCGACCTCGTCATCAGCGGGCTTGTCGGCATCCGTCCGCGGCACGACGACCGACTCATCGTCAACCCGCTGCTCCCCGCCGGCACCTGGGATTGGTTCTGCCTCGACCGCGTGCCGTATCACGGCCGCATTCTGACGGTGATCTGGGATCGCGATGGCACGAGATACAATCGGGGTGCCGGATTTCAGCTGCTCGTCGACGGCCAGCCAGCCGCCCGCTCCGAGGGCCTGACGCGACTCGAAGCGCGACTTGCTCCATCACGCCCGGCTCCCCTCGACACGCGGGGCGAGCGATCCCCAGACCGTGAAACCGTGGCACCATGAATCACCGGCTCCTCCCGACGCTCGCAGTTGCCTGCCTCGCCCTCTGCCAGTCGGCCGGCCGGGCGGGCGAGGCCGATCCCAGGCCGAACGTTCTGCTGATCCTCGCCGATGACCTCGGCTGGTCCGACCTGGGCTGCTACGGCGGAGAAATCGAGACGCCCGCCATCGATGCCCTCGCTGCCGGCGGCCTTCGTTTTTCGCAGGCGTACAACTCGAGCCGATGTTGCCCCTCGCGGGCCAGCCTGCTGACAGGCCTCTATCCCCACCAGGCGGGCATCGGCCGCTTTGTCGGCCGCGATACCGGCCTGCCGGGTTACCGCGGCCGGTTGAATGACAACACGGCGACGCTCGCCGAGGTGCTTTCGCACGCGGGCTACGGCACCTTCATGGTCGGCAAGTGGCATCTCAACGAGCCGGGCCCTACCGAGCGGGGCTTTGACGAGTTCTATGGATTCGTGCACGGGTACGGCCTCGATTCCTGGGAGCCGCGGATGATGGCGCGGCTGCCCGCGGATCGCCCGCAGCCGGCATACGAGCCGGGTGAATACTTCGCCACCGCCGCGATCACCGACCAGGCCCTCGGGTTCCTCGAGGCAGCCCGCAGGCAGCAGCGGCCCTGGTTTCTCTACGTCGCGTATCAGGCTCCCCACTTCCCGCTCCAGGCCCCGCTGGAGCTGACCGAGACCTACGTCTCGACCTACGAGCAAGGCTGGGATGCCTTGAGGAGCGACCGCCTCGAGCGGATCAAGCGGCTCGGGCTGATGCCGGCGTCGTTGCGGGACTCGGGTCGCTCGCCGATTGCCAATATCGCGCTGGCCCGCCGGGCCGGCTCGGCGACCGCAGACGGCAAAAACCCCGCCTGGGAGTCTCTCGACGAGGCCCGCCGGTGCGATCTCGCACAACGCATGGCGGTCTATGCGGCGATGGTCGAAAACATGGATGCCAACATCGGCCGACTCATCGCAGGCCTGCAACGCAGCGGCGAGGTCGACAACACGCTGATCCTCTTTCTCAGCGACAACGGAGGCTGCGGCGAATGGGAGCCCTTCGGCTTCGATCTCTCGCCGGCAAAGTATGCCGATCCCGAGCCGGGGCGGGGCGTGGATGGCAACACCACGAAGGAGCCCAATCTGCTCCACGAAGGGGACGAGCTGAAAAAACTCGGCGGGCCGGGGAGTCTCTTCAGCTACGGCAGCGGCTGGGCGAATCTCTCCAACACGCCGCTGCGGCTTTACAAGCACCACGCGCATGAAGGGGGCATCCGGACTCCAATGATCGCGCACTGGCCGGCGGGCATCCGCGGCAAGGGCGGAATCAGCCGGCAGGTCGTGCATGTCATCGACGTGATGCCGACTCTCCTCGAGATCGCGGCTGCCGAGTATCCGCCTTCCGTACCGCCCGTCGAGGGCCGCAGCCTGCTGGCGACGTTCCAAGCCGCCGCACCGCAGCCTCGCAGCCTGCTCTTCGAGCACGAGCGCAACGCCGCGATCCGAGAAGGCGATTGGAAGCTCGTCGGCAAGGGGGCTTTCGCGAAGGATGGATTCCGCCCGGGCGTCACCTGGGAACTCTACAATCTCGCTGACGACCCCAACGAACTCGACAACCTCGCCGCGGCCGAGCCGGAGCGGGTCAAGACCATGACGGCCAGGCTTCTGGCGGAAGCCTGGCGGACCCATGTCCTGCCGTCGCCGTGAGTGCATGATGGTGGCAAGCCATGGTTGGATGCGGCCACGTCGCTTGCGAATTTCTCGTCGATCGGGCTATAGATTGACCCTTCATGCGAGCGGGGTTTTGGGGGTTGGCGTTTTTGGAGCCCCGGCGTTTGCGGGGGTCGCGATCGGCCATGAGAGGAGCGTGGAGCGAAGCGGCAGCGCGGAGTGCTTGGGGACCGCCCCAAGGCCGTCTCGGCGGTGACGAGGATTTTTCTCACTGAGATTGAGACGCTGCTCTGTCTTGAGCGCCTCCGCTGCTCGACCCACGCCACGCCGCTCATCCGTCGGGCAACGCTTGCGGAAGTGCCATTGGCCGGGCTATCCTTAGGTCGAGCGGGCTGGGGAATAGGTGCGTTAGCGACGGTCCGCAACACCGACCAAGATCACGGGTCTCATCGCGCGGAGTCGAGAGGCCGCCGTCGCACGCGGGCTGCCTCAACCACGCAAAACGCCCCAGCGAACTCGACGTGAGCGGCTGCAGCCATCAGGCTTTTGACTCGCTCCAGAAAAGACTCCGGCGAGTTCCACTGAAATCGAAAGAGCACGATTCCACATGACGCCGGCAGCCCTGCATGAAAGGCGAGTTCCCCGAAGTCCTTGTCGCAGGTCAGGATCACGCGGGATTCGGTCTGAGCCGCCGCCAACAGTGCAGCATCGGCCGTTCCGGGCATATCCGTGCGGGCCCACAAGACATCGTGCCCTGCCTGACGCAACCAGCGAACCGCGATTCCCGGAAAATCCTCGTCAGCGAGAAAGAGCATGCTCGCCGCTGCCTCAACCCGGGAGCGCCAAGGGGATGACCCGCTCGGACTTCAGCACGTCACTCGCGTAAAACAGACACGCTGCAACATCGTCGTGCGTGATGCCCGGGTAGTTCTCGATGATCTGGGCCTCAGACCAGCCGACAGCCATTAGTTCGACGATTTTCTCGACGGCCAGCCGAGTGCCCTTGATGACTGGCTTGCCGCCAAGGACACCGGGGTC
>CAZRKH010000095.1:0-13688 GCA_964600785.1 uncultured Chitinophagaceae bacterium | reverse complement strand
GGCGGGGGCGGGGGCAGTTCGACCTCGAACGAGAGGCTGTAGGCACCGGTGGACACGCCGGACGTGGCGCCGCTGCCGGCGGGGTTGTAGCGGCTGTTGCCGTAGGAGGAGACGCCCACGTAGTAACGGCCGCTTCCGGCAACGGTGTGGCTCAGGCGGCTGTCATAGGATCCACCGGTGTCGTCGTTTGCCGCGATCTCGCGGCCGGAGGTGTCAAACAGCCGCAGGTAGCTGTCGAGGCCTGAGGCCTGGGCGAGACTGCGGGCATCGATGTCGAGGGTGATCGTCGCCCCGGCCGCCAGTTCGACAGCGAACAGATCGACATCGGCCCGGCCGGCGACACCGTCACCGATCTCGGCCGACACTGTCGCCGAGCCATCAACGAGCGTCACCGCCGCTGCCGTGGCGAGCGTGTCATTCGGCTCAAAGGGTGCCGGCGGTGCCGGCGGCGGCGGCTCGATCACGTTCCAGGAGTCGGCCACGTCGCCCTCGAGCGGCAGTCCATCGGCATCGACGATACCGCTGCCCGCGGCAACGAGCGCGAGCGTGTAGACACCCTGCGCGGCAGTCGCATCGGCAAGCCCGCCGAGAACATACCGCGAGCCGCTTGTCGCCTCGAGCGTGGCGGCGTCGAGGGCGACTGCCGAGCCATCGAGGGTGAGCGCCACATCGCTGATGTCGAAGCCGCTCACATCGCGGCTGAACTCGATCACGATCGACTCCACCCCGTCGTACCGCGGATCGGGCAAGACGTTGACGATGTCGGCACGCAGCGGTGCATCGCCGCCGAGAACCGCCAGGGCCGCCTCGGCGTTGATCAGACCCCCGGTGGCCACGCGACCGTCGAGGCCGGCGACCGGCGTGGTGGTGGTCAGGATCGCCTCGCGAAGCTCCGCGGCGGTGGCATCCGGGTTGGCCGCCGCGAGCAGGCCGATCACGCCGGCGACATGCGGTGCCGCCATCGAGGTGCCGCTGTAGGAGGCATAGGAATTGTTGGGCGTCGTCGAGTAGATGCTCACTCCCGGCGCGGCGACATCCACGCTTGTGGCGCCGAAGTTGGAGAAGCCCGCCAGCCGGTTGGAGCGGTCGGTGGCGGCCACCGAGATGATCGCGTCGCTGTTGTAGCTCGCCGGGTAGGAGGGAGAGGAGTCGTTGTTGCCGGCGGAATTGCCGGCCGCGGCCACAAACAGGATTCCCGCCTCGCCGCCCGCCTCGATCGCATCGCGGAGGCTCGTGGAATACCCGCCGCCGCCCCAGCTGTTGATGGTGGCAACCACATTGACGCCGAAATCCCGTCGCATTCGCGTGGCGTAGTTGATCGCGCCGATCGCCCCGCTCGTCGAGCCGCTGCCGTTGCCGCCAAGGAATCGCAGGCCCATCATCGAAACCTGCCAGTTGACCCCGGTCATCCCGCGGCCGTTGTCGCCGACGGCCCCGATCGTGCCGGCGACATGGGTGCCGTGGCTGTTGTCATCCATCGGGTCGCCGTCGTTGTCGTAGAAGTCGTAGCCGTGGACATCGTCGACATAGCCGTTGCCGTCGTTGTCGATGCCGTCGCCGGGGATCTCGCCCGGATTCGTCCAGATGTTGGCGGCGAGATCGGGATGGGTGTAGTCGATGCCGCTGTCGATGACCGCGATCACCACGTCGCGGGACCCGGTGGTGGTCTGCCAGGCCTCGACCGCGTCGATATCGGCATCAAACAGGCCGCCTGACTGCCCGGTGTTGTTGAGCCCCCAGAGGCTGCCAAACGAGGGGTCGTTCGGCACAGCGGCGGGCTCGATCAGGAAATCGGGTTCGACATAGGCCACGCCTTCGGTCGACGCCGCCCAGCCGAGCACATCCTGCACGCTCGCGCCGGGCGCGGTGAGCGAGAAAAAGCCTTCGCCGAGCGAGCTGCTGCTCCAGCCCGACGCCGCGTCGAGGGCCAGGGAATCAGCCAGCCCGCCGGTGCGGACCACCCAAGATTCTGCCTGGGCCGAGACGGTCTGGCCGTTCCATTGCAGCTGTGAAACCAGCGTGGAGCCGGCGATGCCACAATCCGCGCTCAGGCAGATTCTCGACTCGAGGGTTTCATGACCCAGCCGGCCGGCGACTGGCGGCATGCTTTTGGGGACGGACCGTCGCGTGGCCTTGTGTGATCGGCGGGAAACCTTCGTGGCACGGGATGACAAGAGCACCGTAAACGGCGAGCGCATGAGAAGCCTCTGCGGTTGGCAACGCCCGGCCTTCCCTCTGAAGGCTCCCCGAGGAACCTGACGCCAACAGGCCGGGCTGTGGTATGAGTTCCGGTGGATGGCAGGTAATTCCGGCACCCGTCCATCGCGGCGGTAGTATTACAGGTCGACTGTCAGTTGACAAGACGACTGACTGTTGCGGCGACGTATGAGCGGCGGATGGTGTCGTAGCCCGCGGAAAAACGATTGCTCTGTCGCGATGGCGAGCGAACTGTGAGGAAATTGTGAGGGTTGTGGCGGCGGGTCGGTGCGGCACAATGCCCCTACGGAGGTGATCGACAGATGGTCTTTCCGATTGGTGACGACAATTCCGACCGCCAGCTCTTTCCGATCGTCACGATCGCGTTGATCGCGATCAACGTGTTCGTGTTCGTCGTGCTCCAGGGCATGGGGCAGAACGAACGCTTCACGATGGCCTACGTGCAGGTGCCCGCCGAGATCGTCACCGGCCGCGACATCGTCACCGAGCCGTCGGTCCGACGGGTGCCGGTGCAGGGCAGGGTGGTCGAAGTCACCATCCCGGGGCTCGAGCCGACGCCGATCCCCGTCTGGCTGACACTGCTGACCGGGATCTTCATGCACGGCAGCATCATGCATCTCGCGGGCAACATGTGGTTCCTCTGGATCTTCGGCGACAACGTCGAAGACGACATGGGGCACTTTCGCTACACGCTCTTCTATCTCGCCACCGGGGTGATCGCCTCGCTGGTGTTCGTGTTTCTCAATATGTCCGGCGAGTCGGCCCTCACACCCTGCCTGGGTGCCTCCGGGGCGATCTCGGGGGTGCTTGGCGGCTATCTCGTGCTCCATCCCAACCGGCGGGTGAGCGTGATCATGCTGCGGCTCTTGATCGACGTTCCCGGCTACGTGGCGGTCGGGATCTGGTTTCTCTTCCAGATCGTGAGCGGCTTCTTCGACGCCGGCGGCGGGGGCGGGGTGGCCTATTCGGCCCATGTCGGCGGCTTCGTGGCTGGTATGATTCTGGCGAAGCCGATGGCCGGCGGGCCGGCGCGGCAAGCGGCCGACGACCTGTTCGTTCTGCGGCGGCGGGTGCCCTGAGCGGGCCGGCGGTCCCGCTCCCGAGCGAACCACAAAGCACAAAGAGAGACGACGACGATGATCAAGCGGATCCTGGTGGGCGTGGGCAACAGCCAGGCGGCCCGATCGGTGGCCGACCATGCGGTCGAACTTGCCAAGTCGTTCGAGGCCGAACTGCTCGGTGTGGCGGTCACCGATCCATTGCGGCTGGAGTGGACCGGCCCTCGGCCGATCGGCATGGGGGTGGAGGCGGTCACCGCCGAACTCCGCGAGGATCGGCTGGAGCGGGCGAAAACCGACATCGCCGCGGCCAAGAAGATCTTTGCCGAGCGGTGTCTCACCGACGGGGTGCCCCACGGCTTCAGCGAGCAGGTGGGCGATCCGTTCGAGATCGTCGAACAGCTCGTGCGGTATCAAGACATGTGTGTCTTCGGCCTGCGGGGGCTCTTCGAGCACGGTGTGGTGCCCGAGCCGCGGGATGCCCTCGAGCGGCTCGTGGCCGGGGGCGTGCGGCCGATCCTGGCGGTGGCCGAGGAATACCGGCCGGTCAAGAAGGTGCTCGTCGCCTACTCGGGCTCACTGGAAAGCGCCAAGACCTTCAAGCACTTCGTGCTCTCCGGCCTCTTTCCGGCCGCGACGGTGCGGGTGGTCAACTTCAGCCCGAACCCCGCCGTGGCCCTCGGCCTGCTCGACCACGCCGAGGGCTATTTCAAGGCTCACGGCCGCGAGGTCGACACCGACCATGTGGCGGGCAATCCCGAGCAGGAACTCGTGCCCTACGCCACGCAGTGGGGGGCCGACCTGATCGTGGCCGGCAACAGCGCCAAAAACCTCCTCCTGCGAAGGCTCTTCGGCGAGACGGCGCTGATGCTGCTGCGGGAAAGCCCGCTGCCGCTCTACCTCGCCCAGTGAGGCCTGCTCCGCGTCCGGCCCGCCCCGAGGGAGCCCGCTTCAGGCACCGCCCGACGATGAACGACGCCCTCCCCGAACGGCTGCGGGTTATCGATTCCCATACGATCGGCGAGCCGACACGAGTCGTGATCGATGATGACCTCGTGTGCCGGCTCGATCTCGGCGAGGGAGCGGTCCTGGACCGGCGGGAACGGTTTCGCAACCGCTACGACCACCTTCGTCGGGCGATCGTCGGCGACCCCCGCGGGGCCGACGCGATGGTCGGTGTGATCATGCTGCCGCCCTCGGAAGAGGACTGCCTTGCGGGGGTGATCTACTTCAATCGCGTCGGCTATCTCGACATGTGCGGCCACGCCACGATCGGTCTGGCCGTGACCCTTGGTCAGTCGGGGCGGATCTCCCCTGGCCGGTTCCGCCTGGAAACACCCGCGGGAATCGTCGGGGTGGCCTGGCACGGCGGAGAGGACGCGACATTTGAATCTGTCCGGCCCCGCCGGATTCGTCGCGGGCTGGGCATCGATTGCGATGATGGCAGCCATGTGACCGGCGAGCTTGCCACCTCGGGGCTGTGGTTCTTTCTCTGCCGCGATCACGGCTTGAACCTGGTCGCCGGGGAGATTCCCCGCCTGCTCGATCGCAGCCGGTCGATCCGCCGGTCGCTCGAGGCCCGCGGGGTGCGGGGTGATCGCTCCGAGCCGATCGACCATGTGGTGCTTCTCGGGCCGCCGCAGGATCCTCGCAACCATGGCCGGGCGTTCGTGCTCTGCCCCGACGACGGCTTCGATCGCTCCCCGTGCGGCACGGCGACGAGTGCGATCATCGGCTGCCTGCATGAGGATGGGCTGCTTCCGGCAGGCGAACCTTTTCGCCAGGAGAGCATTCTGGGAGGGGTCTATGAGGCAACGTATCGACTCGCCGACGGAATCTGTGTGCCGGCCGTGCGAGGCACCGCGTGGATCATGGCCGAGAGCGAACTCCGCTTTGCCCCGACCGATCCCTACCGCTGCGGGCTGCCGGTGTAGACGCTGCTGCAGAACGTCTTGGTGAAGTCCATCCGCCTCGCCTGGCGGGAAGCCGCCGGACAAGAAACATTTCGCCGTGACCTGGCTGCGGCGGACAGCCATTGCGGAATGGCGAAAAATCGCTCCCGTCCCCGATGTATTGGGGTTTCCAGGCTCTTGACACAATCCTGATCGGGTGCTAATCTGCGAGATTGTTAAGGGGGGGGTAGCAGACCTCCATGTTTTGGAACGACGTTTTGGAACGATATAGATCTCGTGGCTGAGAACACTCATTGTTTGGGGAGTTCTGAAAATGTTTCGCAACTTACTGAGTACCGTCAGTCTCGCGGCCGTGTTTGCCGTGACCACGGCCCATGCAACGCCCATCGTGTTGATCGATGAGGATTTCAATTCTCCGGCCGACGGCATCGGGAACAAGACCGACCTCGTGTCCAACACAACGGCATTTCCAGACTGGAATTTTGCGGACGGGTCCGGCCATCAGCCAGGGTATCACGTCGGGGGAAATGATGGGGTGCCCGTCGGCGCGGGTGACGGCTACATCAAGATGGATTCATACGGCTCGGGGGATGATGGATATACCGTCCAGTACGACACGGGGCACACGTGGTCGGCGAGTGATGTGTTCACCTTGTCGCTCAATGCCACCGAGCAGGCTTGGAACAAGAACACTGACCGATCCATGATCGTCTCCATTAGGGAGACCGCGAGATCGGGTAACCGTCTGTCTGGAGCCATTCTTTGGACAGCCACCGAGGCGCTGGTCTACGACACGAACCATGACTCTGCCGGCGAAGGCTGGGGAGCCGGACAAACCTTCTCCTGGACGTTCAATGCTGCGGATTTTGAAACCGGAACTGAAGGCACGGCGATCAGCTTCGAGATTCGAGGTGCCCCCGGAACGTCCAGAGGGTTTTACTTCGACAACGTCGCCATGGACGTCACAGTTGCTGCGGTCCCCGAACCGGCGTGCCTCACGCTGGTGGGGCTGGGCGGCCTGCTGGTCGCCATCCGTGGGCGTCGCTCTTGACGACGGGTCAATACCTTCAAGGGCCGGGCCGTCTGCAGAACTTCTGCCAGCCGGCCGGCGATTATTGCCCAGCGGTCGCTGCGGGCTGCAGTGCGAAGGATCGAATCGAAACGCCGCCGTATTCCGGTCCGCTGCGGCTCCACACAAGCTTGCCGAACTGTTCGGGAACCGCGCGTGTGAAACTCAGGGTGTTTTTACCCTTGACCAGCGGGATCGTGACCGGTGCTGAATCCGCCCAGCTCCCGATCGTATAGGGAAGCGGCAGATCGATCGGCACATCCCGGCCGTTGAGCTCGAGCTGAAGCGACTGGCCGCGGTTGATGGTGACAACCTTGGCGGAGAGCAGGTAGTCACCGGCCTGTGGGACATTCACTTCGTAGACGAACGTTTCGGGCGAGCCCTTGCGTTTGTAATGCAGCTGGAGCCCGCCGAGACGGGATCTCATGAACAGAATCTTGGCGGTATCCTCGACGGGACTGACGCAGGCAGCGGCAGGGATGGTCATGAGTCCCGAATCACCGACATGAATTCGGCGATCTTCCTCTCCGATTTCGACCGACACGGGTGATGACGACTGCTCCGTACGCCGCTCGTCCTTCTCGATGAGTGCAAAGGCGTCTTCCATCCACGGGACACGTTTGCCGGCGTAATCGGGCCAAGCGTCGCTGACGATGGCCCGTTTTTTGTTCAAGGCAAGCGCGGGCCAGAAGCCACCGGTGCCTGAGATCATGCCGTCGACCCGCTTTTGTCCGAGGATCTCGCCGATCCAACTGCAGCGGAGAGCCTCGAGGTATTCATCGGGGTTCTTGCGGGCCATCTGATCGAGCCGGAAGACGGTCGACCACATGCGGTCCGGCTTGTCCTTGTCCCAGAACGAGCCGCTGAAGGAAACGCCAAGCGCCGCGGTCCAGCCATGGGGTGTCCAGTAGGTCATGCCGGTGTGGGCTTTGACCCGCGCGCCCCAGGTGGGGATCCCAAAGCTGCGGGTGATGGCCCTGCCGAGCGTGGCTTTGGGACCGCACCGGCCACCGTTGCAGACCACCGCCTGCAATCGCGTGATATCGTCGTCGTATTCCGGGGTTTTCTGGGGGATTTCGGCGTTGATCGCCATGTATCGACCGCGGACAGACTCGGTATCGATCGTGTCGGGACGATAGTTGCGAATCATCTCACGCAACCAGGCGAGCATTTCTTCGGGCTGGTAATCGTTGATGATGTGTCGGCATTCCCACGTGGTCATGTCCTCAAAGCGAGGATCAAGCTCTTTGGCCAGATACCACTTCTCGTAGGCCTTGTAGCGTGCGACCGGGTCGATCATGGTGTAGCCGCAGAGTTCCGGCGCGGCGAGTTCGAGGGCCGTCGCGATCGCCAGCCGGTCGAGGATGCCCTCGCGAGGCGAATCGCTCGCGGCCCGGATGGCGTCAAGAATCTCCATGGCCCTGCCATATCGATCCGCCTTCGCACCGCCGGCAACGAGCATCTGCTTCATCAACTCGTGGTCGGCAAGCAGGGTGTCGATCCGTGCCTTGTGGGTCGGGCTCTCTTGTGCATACACGGCCAATCCCCGCGGCGTGGCGGCTGCGAGCACCGCCGCCTTCACGAGCAAGGCGTCGTTGTCGTCACTGCCCAGCAGCCCTTCGAGGCCGACGAGGATCGGCCGTGCTTTGGCGATCGAGGCCTTTTGCTGCTTGAAACCCTTGTAGATGCCGGTGTCCCGCTTCTGCTTGAGTTTTTCGACTTTGCCCTTTTTTTGTTTTTGAAACTGAGGGCCCTCGGCAACATGGGCCTCGAGAAAGGCCTCTTTCTTGCCACTGTCGATTTCGGGCAGAATTTCGCTGACTCTCGCCCGCAGCCCGGCGAGCATCTCGGCATATTCAGCGAGGAGTGCTTTCCCGGTCGGTGTCAGGGGTGCCGGCTCAGGCTTGCCCCCGCAGGCCACATCCAGCGACACGGCGATCGACACAATTACCGCAACGACACGAACAATGCGGGATCCGACGGAGTTCATCTGCCAGCCCTTTCACTTGGTGAAGTCCAATAATTTCTCGCGCTGTCCTTTGCGAATCGTCACGACGCCGCTGTCGTACTCGGCCCTCAGGAACGGACTGTCGTAGACGTTCTTGGGCGTATAGTCGACCGGCCTGCCATTGATGGTGGGCGTCGCTTTCTGGTTGGCGTCGAAGGTGAGCTCGTCGCCGTAGACGGTCGTGTAAGCGACCACGCCGGAGTCGACCTGTGGCTTGTTGGCAAGAACGAGGTCGACGAACCGCGAAAAACTCGTCACCTCTTTCTTCGACATGACTTCGACAATCACCGGTGCATATTCGTCTTCTGGCACGACCAGACGGCCGACACGAATCTTTCGCCGGCCGGTGGGGGTGCCTGAGACAAGATTCGGGTCGCCCCACGAATAGCCGCCGCCGACAACCCGAACCGCGGCGCAGGCCTGGTCTGACTCGACGAATAGAACGCCGTCTTTCTCACGCGGTTCGCTCAGGCCTTCCTTGGAAATCCAGATGATCATTTCCGCGGCACCCTGATTGGACCTCAGCTTCTGGGCGATCAGCGTGCCCTTCGACTGCACCGACCATTGGGCGTTTTTGGCCTCCCAGTTGTCCGCGGGCCGGGCGATCGGCACGATTCGCGGCAGGTCGTCTCCGGGGAAGATCACGCCATGCCATCTGTTTTGCGAGCTGATGTAGACCCAGTCGCGGAGCGGTCGCGGCTCGTGCATCGGTGTGCCGATGATGAACGCCGGATCGCAGAAGGTGTATCGCAAGATGCCTCCGCCGTCGGTGCGGAGAACGGTTGAGGTCTTTTCGCGAGCGTCCATCATCGGGAACGTGTGGCCCTGCCTGCCGAGGCCCTGCACGCGCTGGTGGATCTCGTATTGCCCTCGGCCCGTGACGTCGAGTGCGATGTCGGCGACCACGGCCGGAGGGCGATAGCTGCTGAGGTATGGATTGACGTCGTGGCCGTTGAGTCGCGGCTGCTTGCCGACTGCGAACCTGCCGATCCCGAACCTGCCGATCCCGAAGTAGATCCACGACATGCTGCTCTCGCCCCGCGGGGAGAGCCCTTTCCCAAAGTAGATGCGAGATTTGCCACCCCCCGAAACGCCGTCAATTTGCTCCTGCGCCCAGTACGCGAAGTACAGGTCGAGCAGATTGCCGGCGGCGCGTCGTACTTCAGGCTCGCCGAAATCGTAGAAGTTGTAGAAGGCCTTCATCATCGTGGCGTTGTAGCCGGGCGACATCATCTCGACGCCGAAACCCTTGCGGGCACGCTCCAGGCAATACACGCGAAAGTACTCGTTGAAGTCGCGGTAGTAGGCTGCCGGCGTCCCGCCGTGCCGATATTCGCGGTTCATGTACTCGTCACGGTCTTTGGCGAGTTTGGCGAAGTGCCAGAGAACGGTGATGTGCATCGCATGGTGGTTCTCGGAGCAGTGCGTGCTCCATGTCTGCGACTTTTTGTAGTCGACCTGGCTGGGCCACGACGCACGGTCGCAGTAGATCCAGATCGGCTCGAGGCAGAGCGATTCGGTCTCGGGCGTGATCATCCCGGGTGTCACGCGGCCGTTGGTGCCGTAGAGTTCGATCAGCCGCATCACCACGTCGGCGTGCCAGTGGAAACTGTCGCGGTCGACGATTGCCAGCGGGTTGTCGAGGTAATAGCGGGCGTTTTCCGCCAGCGCCGCATTGGCCTCGTCGATTTGCTCGCCGAGGTAGAAGCACTTGGCCGCGAAGCCGACAATCGAAAACGAATAGGCTCGGACGTAGGGCCCCCGGTTCTTCTTCAGGGGTGGATGCTTTGCCGCCCGCTTTAGCGGCATGCCCGCTTCGGCCCGAAATATCGCGTCGATTCGTCGGTCGGTGCCGGCCAGCACCGCCTCGGGATGCGGGTCGCTCGCCGGGCCTGCCGTTGCCGGGATCGATCCGGCCATCAATGCCCCGACCATCAACGCCCCAGCCATCATGAATGCGTTGACCGGGGTACGGCACACCCACCGGCCGCGAATGCCGGGGCTGTTTGCAGAAGGGACTCTCATGCGGGTCAGTCACCAAATCGGGGCGGTGGAGCGAGGATGCTCTTCTCCGCCGCGTCTCCACCGCATGCGGACGGGGAAACTCACCCTTCTGGGAAGAATATCCTGCTGGAAAGCGGCTTGGCCACCCTGTTCCGCGATCGGGCCAACGAAGCCGCAGGCTGCGGCGTTGGAAATGATCATGCATTTCCCCTTTGGGGGTGGCTTGTCAGGAACGATGAGATCTCGACAATTCGTCTATCTCCCACCACCACGGTCCCTTCGGCCGCAAGGTTGCCGAGACGCATCTGCCGAGGAGGCCCCGTGGCATCGTCTGTCGCCCGTGCACCGAATGTCGGCCGCCTGAATTGGGAGTATCTGCTGCCGATCGCGGTGGTGCATCTGCTTGCCTGCCTCGCTCTTGTGCCCTGGTTTTTCAGCTGGTCGGGCCTGACGCTGGCGGTGATCGGCCCGGTCGTCTTCGGCACGCTCGGCATCAATCTCTGCTACCACCGCATGCTCGCCCACCGCAGTCTGAAGGTGCCCCGCTGGCTGGAGCGATGCCTGGCGACCCTGAGCCTCTGCTCATTGGAGGACTCGCCGGCCCGCTGGGTGGCCAACCACCGGCTGCATCACGTGCACTCCGATGACGATCTCGACCCCCACTCGCCGCGGGACGGCGTCGGCTGGTCGCATGCGGGCTGGCTTTTTCGTGCCGCTCCGAATCGACGGACCTACGAATTTTTTGAAAAGTATGCCCGCGACATCCTGGCCGATGATTACTACCGCTGGCTCGAGCGACGGCACTGGGTCTTGGTCTGGATTTATCTCGCCCATGCGGCGGCCTTCATGGTCGGTGGATTCATGGTGGGCTGGTGGACGACGGGCAGCCGGGAGTCGGCGTTGCAACTGGGGGCGAGCTGGCTGGTCTGGGGCGTGTATGTCAGGACCGTGGCGGTGTGGCACATCACGTGGAGCGTCAACTCGCTGACCCACCTCTTCGGCTACCGCAGCTACGAGACGGGCGAGGACAGCCGCAACAATTGGCTGGTGGGCCTGCTGGCGATGGGGGAAGGCTGGCACAACAACCACCATCACGACCCGGCCAGCGCGAGTGTGCAGCATCGCTGGTGGGAGATCGACCCGACCTACTACCTGATCCTGCTGCTGGAGCGGGTCGGCCTGGCGAGCGATGTGATCCGGCCGCGGCACCTCCGCGGCCCGGCGGCTCCGGGCAAACGCCCCGCCCTGAGATCGCGGCAGGCTTGACTCCCCCGGTAGGGCCGCGTCTCGCCGGCCTGTCCGCCGA
This sequence comes from uncultured Chitinophagaceae bacterium, assembly GCA_964600785.1. Lineage (GTDB taxonomy): Bacteria > Planctomycetota > Planctomycetia > Pirellulales > UBA1268 > M30B53. The sequence continues at coordinate 2,113 of CAZRKH010000095.1, read as the reverse complement.
ACCGTCGCAAGCCTATTCTAAAGCGTATTCACCGGGGTCGTCCGCCCGGTGAGAGGCTCCCTGGAGAATCCCTCATGATCCGCGCCGAGCAGGCCGCACCAGGCGGCTCAAAGGATGCCAACAGCCCCCCCGACCGCTGTGAGGTGGTGGTCATCGGGGGCGGACCCTCCGGCGCCACGGCAGCCACGCTGCTGGCGCAACAGGGGCGGTGTGTCTGCCTCTTCGAAAGGGAGCACTTCCCCAGGTTCCATGTCGGTGAGTCGCTGATTCCTGAGACCTTTTGGGTGCTCGAGCGGCTCGGCATGATCGAGCAACTGCGTGCGAGTCGGTTTACGAAGAAGCACTCGGTGCAGTTTGTCAACGAGGAGGGGCGGCTTTCGGCTCCCTTCTATTTCGCCGACCACAAGGATCATGTGAGTTCGCAGACCTGGCAGGTGTCGCGGGCGGAGTTTGACGAGATGCTCCTTCGCAACGCCGAGCACCATGGGGCGGCGGTCTTTGAAGGCATGCGGGTGGTGGAGGTGATCTTCGAGGGATCCCGCGCGGTCGGTGTGCGGGTGCAGGACGAGGCCGGCGGCGAGTGGACCCTCGCCGCGGAGGTCGTGATCGACGCCAGTGGCCAGGCCTCGATGCTGGCGGCGCGGCTGGGCACGCGGGAGTGGGACAGCGAACTGAAAAAAGCGGCCATCTGGAGCTACTGGAAGGGAGCCGAGCGGGGCACCGGCCGCGACGAGGGGGCCACCACGGTGCTGCAGCTCGACGAGAAGCAGGGCTGGGCCTGGTACATCCCCCTCGCCGACGACACGGTGAGCGTGGGGATCGTGGCCGACAACGACTACCTGCTCAAGTATCGAAGCGGAGTCCGTGACGGCGAACGCGGCAGCCGCGATCCCGAAACGATCTACGCTGAAGAGATCGCCCGCTGCCCCGGGCTCGCCCCGCGGCTGGCGGCCGCCGAGCGGACGGGGCCGGTGCGGGTGGCCAAGGAGTATTCCTACCGCTCCCGCGAGGTGGCCGGCGACGGCTGGGTGCTCGTGGGCGACGCCTTCGGCTTCCTCGACCCGCTCTATTCCTCCGGCATCCTGCTGGCGCTCAAAAGCGGCGAGATGGCCGCCGACACGGTGGCCGAGGCGATCGCCGCGGGCGACACCTCAGCTGCGAGGCTGGGAGCCTGGGGGCCTGCCTTCACCCGCGGCATGGACCGCATGCGGCGGCTGGTGCTCGAATTTTACGAGGGGCTCAACTTCGGCCGGCTCGTGAAGCGGCATCCCCATCTCAAAGGCGTCATCACCGACATGCTCATCGGCGACCTCTTCAATGACCGCGTCGATGCGATCGTCGGGCCGCTCGACGAGATGCGGGCCGAGGCCGCCGGTAAGTCGTAGACGCCCCTCGGAGTGCCCCCATGTTCTGGCTTCTGCTGGCCGCTGCTGCCGGCGCGATGATCGCCTTGCAGGCCGCGGCCAACGCCTCGCTGCGGACCAACCTCACCGACGTCCGCTACGCGGCCTTCTTTTCAATCTGCGGCACGATCATCACCGCCTCGCTGGTGATGCTCTTTCTGCGGCCACCCCTGCCGGCAGCCTCGGCGATCCGCTCGGCCCCCTGGTGGAACTGGATCGGCGGCCCGCTCGGGGCGATGATCGTGCTCGCCGGAGCGGCCCTGACACCGCGGCTCGGTGCCGCGGCCTTCATCGCCGCGGTGGTGGCCGGGCAGGTGATCTGTTCGCTGGTACTCGACCATTTCGGCTGGATGGATCTCAGTCAGCAGGAGATCACGCCAGGCCGGGCGGTGGGTGCGATGCTCGTCGTGGGCGGCGTGCTCGCGGTGCGGTACCTGTAGCAGGCTCTGGAAAAAGGCCACGGAGGGCAATCCTGTTCGGCACGATGCTTGCTCCCGATGCTTGGCCCCCTGCAGACAGGTAATTCCGGCAAGCTGATGGACGTTGCGCCCTGGGCAGCGGGCGAGTGCACTGGACAAGGTCCGGAAGCGGGTGGCGGAAGTGGCGCGGGCTCCGCTGGCTGTTGCCAGCGGAGCCATGGATGGCGGAGCGAAAAACAACTCTCCAACACCGGCCACCTGGGGCGGCACGTTTCGTGCCGAACAGGATTG
>CAZRKH010000094.1:0-4528 GCA_964600785.1 uncultured Chitinophagaceae bacterium | reverse complement strand
GAAACGTGCCGCCCCAGGTGGCCGGTGTTGGAGAGTTGTTTTTCGCTCCGCCATCCATGGCTCCGCTGGCAACAGCCAGCGGAGCCGGTACATCTCGGCAATCAGTTCCGCCGACAGGTCGAGGCGGTTGGTCGCGATCCGCAACACCCCGTCACATCGCGGCCCCTGCATGCCCCGGTAACTTTCGTGGGACCTGACGGCCACCTGAATCAGCCGCGTCGGAGGGCTTTTTCCACGTGTCGCTAGACCGTCAGCGTGCCCTTGGTGCTGGGGATGCCGGCCTGGCGAGCGTCGATCTCAACGGCCATGCGGAGCGAACGGGCGAGGCCCTTGAAGACCGCCTCGGCGATGTGGTGGGCGTTGGTGCCGTGGTGCAGGATGGCGTGAATATTGGCCCCGGCGGCCGAGGCGAATCCCTGCCAGAAGACTTCCACCAGCTGCGTGTCGAACACGCCGATCGCCGGCACCGGGTAGTCGACTTTCAGCACGCAGGCGGCCCGGCCACCGAGGTCGACCGCGGCGGTCACCAGCGATTCGTCCATCGGCAGGATCGCATGGCCGTAGCGACGGATGCCACGGCGGTCACCGAGGGCCTCGCGGAGGGCCGCTCCGAGCGTCAGCCCCACGTCTTCCACCGTGTGGTGGCCATCGACCTCGAGATCGCCCCGGCAGCGGACGACCAGATCAAACAGCCCGTGCCCGGCCAACAGGGTCAGCATGTGATCGAAGAACCCCAGGCCCGTCACGATCTCGGCGAGACCGCTGCCGTCGAGATCGAGACGGACCTCGACGGAGGTCTCGGTCGTGGTTCGGGAGAGGCTGGTACTGCGTGGCATGGCGATGGGAATGAAGGGGAAAAGGCTTTGGGAAAATCGCCGGTCAGGCGGCGATCTCGGCGAGGGCGGCCAGGCAGGCGTCGATCTGTTCGTCGGTGCCGACGGTGATTCGCAGCCCGTCGCCCCAGCCGGGAAACTCCATGAAACGGATCAGGATGCCCCGTGCCCGCAGTCCCTCGTAGATCTCGCGGTGCGGCTGCCGGGGGTGGGTGCACCACACAAAGTTCGCCTGGCTGGGAAGCACCTCGAAGCCCAGGGAGTCGAGGCCCGCCTCCAGCCGGCCACGGGTGGCCAGGACTCGCCGGCGGTTCTCCTCGAGCCAGGCGGTGTCGCCGATCGCGGCGGTGGCCGCGGCGATCGCGATCGTGTCGCAGTTGTAGGAATCCTTGACCTTGGCGAGCTGGCGAATGATCGAGGGATGGGCCACGGCAAAGCCGAACCTCAGGCCCGCCAACGCATACGACTTGCTCAGCGACCGGGTCACGATAACCTTCGTCGTCTGCCGGGTGAGTTGGAGACAGTTCTCCTCGGCAAAATCGACGTACGCCTCGTCGATCACCAGCGGGCAGGGAAGGGCCTCGGCCACCTCGAGGAGCTTCCCCGCTGGCAGCATCGTGCCCGAGGGGCTGTTGGGATTGGGGATCACCGCGAGCCTGAGATTCTCCCGGGCCGCCAGGAAGGCGTCGTCGAGCGACCAGTCCCGCCGGAAGGCAACCTCCTCACAGCGGGCACCCTGGATGCCGGCGAGGGTGCGATAGAGGATATAGCTGGGATAGGGCATTCGCAGCCGCTCACCCTGGCCGACAAAGGCCCGCACGAGAATCGTGAGCAGGTCGTCGGAACCGTTGCCGCAGAGAATCCAGTCGGGATCGACATCGAGCACCTCCCCGGCCCGCCGCCGGAAATCGTTGGCCAGCGGGTCGGGGTACTTCGCCAGGCCCCTGCTCGCGATCACGTCGGTGATCGCCTCGATTGCCGCGGGACTTGCAGGGTAAGGATTCTCATTGGTGTTGAGCTTGATCCAGCCGGACTGTTGCGGCTGCTCACCGGGCACATAGGAATCGAGCGCGGCGATATCCGGACGAACCGGGGGGGTCGCAGGCGAGGTGTCGGCGAGCGTCATGACGGCTGGAGTGGGATTCGCGGGGCCCCGCGGGAACGGCCGCAGGCCTTCTCAGAGTCTACCTCTCTGCCCGCCGCGACGTCGGCAGCGAGAGTTGCAATCGCTGCAACCGACCTGATCGCACCCCCGGATCACGATTCGAGGCGGGCCTCGACGCTGCGGCGATGGGCGGTGAGGCCCTCGGTGTCGGCCAGCAGTCGGATGTCGGCGGCCAGTTCGGCAAGATCGGCTCGCTCCAGCCGGATCACGCTGCCTCCCCGCAGGAAGTGGGTGGCCGATAGGCCCGAGGCGAAGCGGGCCGTGGCCCCGGTGGGCAGCACGTGCGAGGGGCCGGCGGCGTAGTCACCGGCGGCGACGGGGCTGTAGGGACCGAGGAAGACGGCACCGGCACGGCGAATCTTTGCCAGCGTCGCCTCCGGGTCGACGGTGTCGATCGAGAGGTGCTCGGCGGCGAGCTCATCGGCAATCGATGCCGACTCTTCGTCATCGGCGGTCAGCACGATCGCCGAAAATCGCTCGAGGCTGTCGCGTGTCAGATCGCCACGCTCGAGCACCGCGAGCCGGCGGAGCACCGCCTCCTCAACCGCCTCGGCCAGTTCGTGAGAGGCGGTCAGCAGGATCGCCGAACCGGGCGAATGCTCCGCCTGAGCGAGCATGTCGGCGGCGATGAACTCCGGGTGGGCCGCGGAGTCGGCGACGACCACGATCTCGCTCGGCCCGGCGATCGAATCGATCGAGACCTCGCCAAAGACACGCTGCTTGGCCAGGGCCACGAAGAGGTTGCCCGGACCGACGACGGTGTCGACCCGCGGCAGCCCCTCGATCCCGTAGGCCAGCGCCGCAACGGCCTGGGCCCCTCCGGCCCGCATCACCGTGGTCAGGCCGAGTTCGCGGCAGGTCGCCAGGACATGCGGATTGTCGCTGCCGAAGGGCGTGGGCGGGGCGACGACCACGATCTCCCGCACGCCGGCCACCTGGGCGGGCACCGCGGTCATCAGCAGCGACGAAGGGTAGGCGGCCGCCCCGCCGGGAATGCAGACCCCCGCCCGAGCCAAAGGCAGGTATCGCTGCCGCAGGCTGCCCCCCCCGTCGAGCGGCACCTCGGCATCCCTCGGCAGCAGAGCCTGCTGAAACCGCTCCACGCGGCCACGAATCCGCCGCACCGCCTCGAGGAAGGCCGGCTCGACCGACGCATGGGCCTGCCCCATCGCCTCGGGGCTCACAAACAGGGTCTCGGGGGTGACCTCGGCCCGATCGATGCGGCGGGTGAAATCGAGCACGGCCTCGCGGCCACCGCTGCGGACGCCCTCGCAGATCCGCTGCACCACCTCCCGCGGCGTGAGCGGTTCCCCGAAGACCTCTTCGGTCCTTCGCGCGGCCGCGGGGGTGACGACGTCGCCCTGCGAACTGAGCCCTCCGACGAGTTCGGCCAGCCGGCTGCGGCCGTCGGGTTTGGCCAGATCGATCCGCGGCAAGGCGGTGGTCGGGACGTGAGCCATGCTGGGGATGTCCTCCTCAGGCCGCGGTGGATGATTCTTCCATCAGGGTACGCAACGCAACGCCCCTTGGGCACAGGATACACACACCCCCGCGGTTCGCGAGGGATCCGCCGGCCACCCCCGGTTTGACGACAACCGCGTTCATCGACAATCCTCCCCCGCAAGCTGCCACACGACGCTTACGGAAGAGTTTTGCGGGCTTCGTGTGGCGGCTTTCCCCGCTGCGGTGAATCAAAAGTTGAGGCTTTCAGTGCTCTGCGGGTATTGTCAGGCGAGCATTAGGCGGCAGGAATCGCCGGCGGATGGAGCCACCGTTGACACGGTGGGAACACGAACGAACCGGAAACACTGATGAAGCAGCGGATTGCACGTGGACTGAAACTGGGGCTGTCGCGGGAGTGGGCAACCCGGCTGGCGCGACTGAGAACGCCGGAGGCGGTACAGGATTTCGTCACGTCGATTCCGATGAACTTCGAAGAGCAGGGCTGGACGGCCCGTTCGGTCGAGGAGGCGTTGCGGCACAACGAGGCCCATTGCATTGAGGGGGCGATGGTGGCGGCCTGTGCGCTGGCAATGGCGGGAAGGAAGCCGTTGCTGATGGACATGGGCGCCGCCGAGGGGGACGACGACCACGTGCTGGCCCTCTTCCGCCACGGCCGCTACTGGGGTGCGGTCTCCAAGAGCAACGGGGCCTATCTGCGGTGGCGAGATCCGATCTACCGCAGCCTCTATGAACTGGCCCTCTCCTACTTCCCCGAATACGCCAAGGGCCGGCGGAAGATGTTGCGAACCTACTCTGCTTCGGTCGATCTGCGGCGGCTCGATCCGAAACTCTGGGTGACCCGCAAGAAGGCCTGCGTGGAGGTGATCGAGTTGCTCACACGAGCCCGTCACTTCCGCCTCGTGCCCCGCGAGCAGGAACGGCGGCTCCGCAAGATCGACCCGATCGAGGCCCATGCGTATTCGATCACGGAGTATGTCGATCCGCACGCCTACTATCCCGAGGACGAGCGGCAGGCCTGCTGAGCAGATGACTAGTAGGCCGGTGCGTCCCGCACCGGCTCGGCCGG
>CAZRKH010000093.1:0-9159 GCA_964600785.1 uncultured Chitinophagaceae bacterium | reverse complement strand
CGGTGCGGCCCGCACCGGCAGACAGCCGGTTGCAGCGCAACCGGCCTACGCGCAACCGGCCTACACCTGTCGGCCGAGGAGCCAGGCGACGAGACCCTTTTGCAGGTGCATCCGGTTGGCCGCCTGCTCGACGACCACGCTTTGCGGGCCGTCGATGACCTCGTCGGTGACCTCCTCACCGCGACGCGCCGGCAGGCAGTGCATGAAGACCGCGTCGGGGGCGAGCCGCATCAACGCCGCATCGACCCGGTAGGCCGCGAAGTCCTTGACCCGCTTGGCACGCTGCTTCTCCTGGCCCATGCTCGCCCAGACATCGGTATAGACCGCCGCGGCACCAGCGACCGCCTCGCGGGGGTCGTCGACCTCGACGATCTCGGCCTCCGGCAGGATCTCATCGAGATGCCGGCGAAACGATTTCTTGAAGCGGTAGCCCGCCGGGGCCGACAGCACGAACCGCATCCCCAGCAGTCCGCAGACCACCGCCAGCGACCTGGCCACGTTGTTGCCGTCGCCCACGAAGGCCAGGGTCAGTCCGCGAACCCGCCCCACCTGCTGGCGAAGGGTGTCGATGTCGGCGAGAGCCTGGCAGGGGTGGGCCGCGTCGGAGAGGCCGTTGATCACCGGCACCGCCGAGGCCGCCGCGAGATCTTCCAGCCGCTTGTGGGACTTCGTGCGGCAGACGATCGCATCGACATACTGCGAGAGCACCCGGCCGAAATCATCGATGCTCTCCCGCGACGAGCCAAAGCCTGAGTCGGCCCCGAGAAACAGGCTCGAGCCGCCGAGGTGGGCCATTGCGGCCTCGAAAGAAACCCGCGTCCGCAGGCTCGGCTTTTCAAAGACCAAGGCCAGGGTGCGGCCGGGCAGCAGCGGCTCACGGATCCCTTGGGCGAACTTCGCGCGGAGGTCGTCGGTGACGGCATAGACCGCCTCGATCTCCGGCGGTGTGAGGTCTTCGGCGACAAGCAGGTGGCGTGGCATCGGCGTGGCCAGTCAACAAATACTCAAATGGAACGATCCAATTCAGCGAGAGCCCAGGATCCGGGCCCCGTCGGCCGCGGGAATCAGCCGGCGGCCGCCTCGCGGATCACCTCGGCGAGGATGTCGCAGCCCTCGTGGGCCTCGGCCTCGGTGAGGGTCATCGCCGGCAGCAGCCGGATCACGCGGCCCTGGGTGCAGTTGACCAACAGCCGCCTGTGCATGCACCGCTCGACCACGGCGGCCCCGTCGCAGGCGAGCTGCACGCCGACCATCATGCCTAGCACGCGAACATCCTCCACGGCCGGACATTCCCGGGCCAGTTCGCCGAGCCGCTCGCGGAAGATGCCCGCCACCCGCTCGACGTTGGCCAGCAGCCCCTGCGACTCGATCATCTCGATCGCCGCAATGCCCGCCCTGGCCGCGAGCGGGTTGCCGCCGAAGGTGGCCGCGTGCATGCCCGGACGGAGGTGCACCGCCAGTTCCGAGGTGGTCAGCATCGCCCCGGCGGCGACGCCCGCCGCGAGGCTTTTGGCAAGTGTCATCACGTCGGGGGTCACGCCGAAGTGCTGGTAGCCAAACCACTTTCCCGTGCGGCCGCAGCCGCACTGCACCTCATCGAAGACCAGAAGCAGGTCGTGGCGGTCGGCGATCTCCCGCAGCCCCTCGAGAAAGCCCGCCGGTGCCGGCACCACGCCGCCCTCACCGAGCACCGGCTCGACCATGATCCCGCCGGTCTGCTCGTCGACGAGCGACTCGACCGCCGCGAGGTCGCCGTGGGGGGCGTATTGGAAGCCCGCCACGATCGGCCCGAGCCCTTCGTGGTATTTCGGCTGGGCCGTCGCCGAAACGCTGCCGAGAGTACGGCCGTGGAAGCCGCCCTGGAAGGTGATGATCTTGTGCCGCTTTCCCTCGCTCCGCAGGCGGACGAGCTTGATTGCCGCCTCGTTGGCCTCGGTGCCGGAATTGCAGAAGAAGGCCTTGCCGCCGAAGGAACGCTGCGAGAGCAGCTCCGCCCAGCGTCCCTGGGCCTCGATGTACCAGGTGTTGGGTACGTGCACGAGCGTGGCGGCCTGCTCCTGCACCGCGCGGACCACCGGCTCGGGGCAGTGGCCCAGCAGGTTGCAGCCCCAGCCGGGGAAGAGGTCGAGATAGACGTTGCCCTCGGCATCCTCGACCCGCGAGCCCTCCCCCTTCACCAGACAGACCGGGAAGCGGCGGTAGTTGGGGACCACGTAGCGGTCGAACAGGTCGATCACTCCCTGCGTGCGGGGTGAAACGGGGGGGGATGATGGATCGACGATGGCCATGGCAGCAGCCTTTCGCAAGGGGGGAATCGCCTAGCGAACCAGTTCGGTACCCACGCCACTGGTCGTGTAGATCTCGAGCAAGAGTGAGTGTCGCAGGCGGCCGTCGATGATGTGAATCTTGCCCACGCCCTGCTCGAGCGTTTCCAGGCAGCCCTCGATTTTGGGGATCATGCCCGAGGCGATGGTGCCGTCGGCGATCAGGGCTTTCGCCTGCGGCGCGGTGAGTGAATGGATCAGGCTCTCCGGATCGGCCACATCCCGCAGCACGCCGGGAATGTCGGAGAGCACCACGAGTTTGTCCGCCGAGAGGGCGGCCGCAACCGCCGTGGCGGCGGTGTCGGCATTGACATTGAGTTTTTCGCCATCCGCGCCGAGGCACATCGAGGGGATCACCGGCACCTGCCCGGCATACATCAGGTTGTCGATCGTGAGCCTGTCGATTCGGGTGACGGTGCCCACCGCTCCGAGGTCGAGCGGGGAGCCGTCGGGGCCGGCAAGCTCGAGCCGTTCGCCGAAGAGCACCGGTGTGGAGCGGAAGTTGAGCGGCATCGCCCGGCCGCCGAGTTCCTCCAGGCTCGCCGCGAGCGAGTCGGCCAGTTCGGTGGCGAGCACCCGCTCCACGATCTCGAGCGTGGCCGGGCAGGTGTAGCGGCGGCCCTGCACGAACCTCGGCTCGATTCCCGCGGCGTCCATCGCCCGGCTGATCGCCTTGCCGCCGCCGTGGACCACCACGATCCGCATGCCCAGGGTCGTCATGAAGACGATGTCGACCAGCAGGTGCCGCAGGGCGTCCTCGTGCTCGAGCACGCTGCCGCCGAGCTTGATGACGGTGGTCGTGTCGCGAAAGCGGCGGATCCAGCCGAGGGCCTCGATCAGCACGTCGGCCTTGCCGATCGCCTCGCTGGCTGAGAGCGTGGCGGTCGTGGTCTCGTCGGTAGGAAAGGAGGCTGCCACAATCGGGTGCAACGGCGGGTGGGCCCGGGCGGGAGGGACTGGATGGGGGCGAAATGGCTCGAATCTCGCAGCATACCACCGACCGGTGGGCTGCGACAGCCGGGCCGAGCCGGCCGGGAGTCAGTCGCCGGGTGGCTCAGCGGCCGCGGCTTGCCGGGGGCAGCCGGTTCCACTGCGGGGCCACCAGCAGCGAGGCGACCACGAGGCCGCCGGCGAGGGTCAGGAAGATCGCGTTCCAGGGGGTCGCGTCGCTGCCGGAGATCTGCTTCACGAAGCCCGGCAGGGTGCCGCCCACGATCGCGCCGATCGAGCCGCAGCCGTTGATCAGCCCGGCGGCCGTGCTCGCCCCCCGCTTGGTGCCGAAGTCGATCGCCACCACGCCACTGGCGAGCGAGTCGGGGATGTAGACGAGCATGCCGATCACAAACAGCATCAGGCCGAGGCTCAGCCGGGTGGCCGGCACGAAGGGCAGCAGGGCCAGGGCAAGGCCACCGGCGGCGAGGGTCATCGCAATCATCGGCATCCGCCGGGTGTTGAAGAGGATGTCGGTGGCGAAGCCGCCGGCGAAGATGCCGATCGGGCCGGCGAGGTCGAAGAGGCTGCCGAGGATGCCGCTTTCGGCGGTGCCGGTGCCGAGCCGTTCGTTCAGGTAGACCGGGCCCCAGAACATCAGCAGATATCGCAGCGGCTTGATGAACAGATAGACGAAGGCCATCAGCAGCACCATCGGCGAGCGAAAGACCTCGCTGATCGTGTGCCAGGAGCCTTCGGGCTCGTCGGCGGGCGTCTCCCCCTCGTCGATCACCGCCTCCGGCTCCCCGGTGAAGGCCTCGGCCGCGGGCAGGCCGACGTCTTCCGGCCGGTTGGCCTGAAGCACGACAAACAGCAGCCAGATGCAGCCGAGCACCGCCGCAGGCACAAAGAAGGCCATCCGCCACGGGTCGGGCAGCGTCAGGCTGCCACCGGCGGCGAGCCAGGCGGGCAGCGGAACTTCGACATGGCCCCAGCGGGTCGCCAGGCCGGCGAGCACCGCCGCGATCATGCCGCCCACCGCGAAGTTGGTGCACCACAGGCCCATCACCCGGCCACGCACACCACGGGTGAAAAACTCGCCGATGTTCTTCGTCAATGGTGCCCAGCCGCTCGACTGGCACAGCCCCTGCGCGGTGAAGAGCACGCCGAGTGCCAACGGCCCCGCCGAGAGCCCCATCCCGACCGCCACGGCGATGCTGACCGCCATCCCGGTGAGCACGACGGCCCGCGTGCCGAGCCTGTCGCCGAGCATGCCCCAGAAAAACTGCCCGCAGGCGTAGGCGGTCAGATAGCCGCCGTCGATGATCGAGAGTGTTTCGGTGGAGAGCCCCATCACCTCCGGCTTTTTCAGCTCGTTTTTGGCGACGCTGAAAGCCTTGCGGGTGAGGTAGAAGCCGGCGTAGCCCAGCCACGTGATGATGAAGATGCGGATCTGCCAGGATCGCATCCGTTGCCTGGTGGCGTCGTCGCGGGGGTCAGGGAGTGACGACGACACGGAGGGCGTTGCCGGCGGCGCGGACGAGGGCATCGTTGACCTGCTCGAGGGGAAAGACGGGCCCGACGAGATCCGACAACGCCCGGCCCGCATCTTCGGCAAGATGCGAGACTGCGGCAACGAGATCCTGCGGGAGGTAGTTGTGGACGCCGTGGATCGCGATCTGCCGACGGATGATCCGCTCCGGGTCGCAGGCCACCGGGGGCCCGGGCGACACGCTGCCGGCAAGCACGCAGCAGCCGCCGGTGGCGACAAGCTCCAGCGCAAGGCCTGTGGCGGGAGCCGCCCCGCTGGCCTCGACGACCAGATCGAAGCCGTCGGCCGGAAAGGTCTCGCCATTGGATGCGGGTGTTGCCCCCGCGGCCGCGAGGAGCGGCACGAGCGACTCGTCGGCCTCGTCCGCTGCGGCCGGCTGCACCGCCGGCGGGGCAGTGGTGGCCAGCCCCGGCCAGGTCATCTCGGCGAGGCGTCGCCGGTCGGGCTGGGGGTCGATCAGCAGCAGCCTGCGGCATCCCGCGGCCCGCAGCAGGCTGATCGCCGAGAGGCCCAGCATGCCGCCACCGAGCACCGCCACCGAAGCCTCGGCAAGCGGCGAACCCTGGGGGGCGAAGGCCGCCCGCTGCTGGCGGGCTGTCCGCAGAATTGCCGCCGCGGTGGCCACGCAGCAACTGGCAGGGGCGGCGGCGATGTCTGAGAGCGTGTCGGGCACGCGGACGATCGCGGTGCCTGGAAAGACCCGCACGAACTCCGCCAGGCCACCGGAGAGCCCGTGCGGTGACTCCAGCGCCGCGTGGCCATACTTCACGAGACGGCGGCATTTCTGCGGCATCCCGCGGCGGCAGCGGTCGCAGACTCCACAGGAGGCGCAGACCGCCCACGTGATCCGGTCGCCGACGGCCAGCGGCCGGCCATCGACACACTGCGGCGGGTCGCCGGGACCGATTGCCGCGATGCGTCCGACGATCTCGTGGCCGAGAATCGTCGGCACCGGATGGGGCCTGCGTCCGTGGGCGGTGTGCAGGTCGCTGCCACAGACCGAACAGGCCGCCACCCGCACAAGCAGTTCGCCGGTTGCCGGCGGCGAAACCTCGAGCGTGCGGCATGCGAGCGGTTTGCCCGCCTCGAGGAGCACCGCCGCCCGGGCGGAGGAGGGGATCGATTCGGTCGACGGGGTTGAGGGGGCCGCTGCGGGCGGCGAACCCGAGGGCGGGAGGCCGTGGCATGCCGCGGCCTCCGGCGAATCGTCGCGTGATCGCATAGGGGTCCCTCAGGCGAGTGGATGCTCCCGAGGAATACGCCTCCCGCGGCGGCCGCATGGCAGGGGGGTGGTATCGACGGAGAGTCACGGCCGGGGGCAGTCATTACCCCGCAGTCAGTGGATTATCAGGGCTGCCGGGGAAAGCCACAACCCCTGCGGAAACGATCGATTCCCCTCACACACTCGCGCAATCCTTGCGCAATCCTTGCGCAACCCTTGCAAAAACCTTGCAAAAAACACACACTCTGAGCGCCTCCCGTGCCGTCATAACCCTTTCAACTTTTGACGGAAAAAGTAGACTAAGGCGATATCATTGCGGAGATATCGCTGGGTCGTCGGGTTGTGGACGGAGAAACCAAAATGCGGCTGGACTGTCTGGGTTTGCGAAGGGACTCCACACGCGGTTTGACGCTCGTCGAACTGCTTGCGGTGATCGCGATCATCGCCCTGCTTGCGGCGGTGCTCCTGCCGGCGGTGCAGTCGGTGCGGGAGACGGCCCGACTGATGCAGTGCAGCAACAATCTCAAGCAACTTGGTGCCGCTGCGATCAACCACGAAGACGCCCACGGCTACTATCCCTCGGGCGGCTGGGGCTGCTACTGGGGCGGTGATCCCGACTGCGGCTTCGGCCCGGAGCAGCCCGGCGGGTGGATCTACAACCTCCTGCCCTACATGGAGCAGCAGCCGCTGTGGCTGTTGGGTACCGGGCTTGCAGGCTCGCAGAAAAAGGCGGCTGCCGCCCAGGTCTTCTCCACCCCCCTCGCCGCGCTCAACTGCCCCTCGCGACGCGAGGCGAAGGCCTATCCGGCCCATGGATTCACGGTCTACAACGCGAATCACTCAAAAATGGCCGCCAAGACCGACTACGCCGCGAGCGTCGGCGGCAGCCCGAACAGCACCTCGCATGTCGTCTATTACGAAGGCCCGAAAAGCAGCACCAATCCGAAAAGCCCCACGCCCACGCCGGCGGCAAACCCTTGGGCGAGTCACGGTGGAAACAACCGTTTCGACGACGGTAGGATGGCGATGCAGCAGTCCCGCAGCGGGCTTTCCTACCTGCTCAGCCGGGTGGAGCTCGGCGGGATCGCCGACGGGGCGAGCAACACCTACCTGATCGGCGAGAAGTATCTCAATCCCGACGCCTACACAAAGCTTGTGTGGTGGACCGACAACCGCGGCATGTACCAGGGCGAGGATGCCGATACCTGTGGCTGGAGCGTCAACGGCAGTGACACCGAGCGGCTGCGGCCGAGGCAGGATGTGGCGGGCGTCAATCGCGACTACACCTTCGGCAGCGCCCATTCGGGCAGCTTCGGGATGGTGATGGGCGACGGATCGGTGCACAGAATCGCCTACGACATCGAGCCGCAGGTTCACGCCTGGCTCGGCAATCGCAAGGACGGCCAGGCGGGCCGGCTGCCCGATTGACACTGCCGCGGCCAGAGTGTTTCCTGAGAGTCATGTTGCACACACCTCAGGGCTCGCGGTTGGCCCCTCGCAAACCGCCCTTTTCTGTCGTTTCATCGGTTGCTGCCGCGGTCGTGCTTGCCGGCGGGCTTGCAGCTGCCGGTGAGCCGCTCGGGCCGGTGCTCGGCCATGTCGATCACGAAACGGCCCGCGTCTGGCTGCGGGCCGGCGAACCCGGCGAGGTGCGGCTGATTGTCCGCGACGAGGCGGGCGGGTCGGTCTTTGAGGGCTCGCAGGAGGCGACCGCCGATCGCGACAACTGCCTGAGTTGGGCGATCGATGCGGTCGAGCCAAACTCCGCCTACCGCTACACCTTCGAGGCGGCCAAGGAGGCTGCCGTCCCGGCTGGCGAATGGCGGTTTCGCACGCCGCCGCCTCCGGAGCAGCCGGGCCGGGCGGTGTTTGCGATCGGCTCGTGTGCTTCGGAGAAGTTTCCCGGCGTCTGGCAGCGGATGGCCGCAGTCGGGGCCGAAGTGGTCGTGCTCGCCGGCGACACGCCCTACATCGATTCATCCGCCGTCGCCAAAAACCGGGAGCGGCACCGGGCCTTCCTGGCCCAGCCGGGCCTGGTCGAACTGCTCGCCACGCGACCGCTGGTGGGCACCTGGGACGACCATGATTTCGGGGCCAACGACTCCGACGGCACGCGTGTCGATCGCGAGGCGATTCGTGGCGTGTTCACCGAATATCGGGCCTTCGCCTCCTTTGGCGAGGAGGGGGAGGGAATCTACACGCGGCTGCGTCGTGGGCCGGCCGAACTGTTCCTGATCGACGCCCGCTACTTCTCGCAGACCGGCCCCTCGCCGGTCGACCCGGCCAAGAAAACCCTCCTCGGCCCGCGGCAATGGGATTGGCTGAAGCGGTCCCTCGCCGAGTCGACCGCCCCCTTCAAGATCCTCGTGACCGGGATGGTCTGGCACGACAAGCCCAACCGCGAGAAGGACGACTGGCAGACCTACGCCCACGAACGCGACGCGTTGTTCGCCTGGATCGGCCAACAGAAGATTTCCGGCGTGGTGCTCGTGGGGGGCGACGTGCACGTCTCGCTGCATCTGCGGCATCCCACGAAGCAGACCGCCGGCTACGACCTCTTTGAATACGTCGTTTCGCCGCTGCACGACAGCCTGATCCCCTCGCTGATTCCCAAGCAGAATCCCGGCCTGCTCTGGTCGGCGGCGGAGCCGAATGTTTTCCTGCGGATGGAGGCCGACAGCACCGGCGAGCAGCCGACGCTCACCTCCCGCTGGATCCGCATGGACGGCACCACGCTCCACGAGCATGTGCTGCGGTAACGATCGGGCACGCCCCTCGGCAAGCAGGCCCCGATTGTACCCGCGCTGGCGAAGGGCTGCCGCAGCGGGCACACCCGTTGCCAGAACGCCTCCGGGGACTGTCCGCGGAGGAGACTGTCCCCTTTCCTGAAGCCGCCACCGCCAGCTGGCGTGCCTCAGGCGGCGTCGGCCTGCGGGATCATCACGCCGCGGGTGAACACCATCGCGGCGCCGTGTTCGACGATCAGGTCGCGGACCTTGCGATCGGCCTTGTAGCCGAAGAAGAGCGGCCGGATGTCGTCGCCGGGGTGGGCGGCCCTCGTCTTTTCGACGACCCGCAGGAACCGCTTGACCTCGGCCGGGCTGACGCTGGCCTTGGCCTCGCAGAGCACG
>CAZRKH010000092.1:0-26177 GCA_964600785.1 uncultured Chitinophagaceae bacterium | reverse complement strand
CGAGGGTGCCTCAGCATAAATCGCTCCCGTCCCTATTTTCCGACTGCCTCAGCATAAATCGCTCCCGTCCCTATTTTCCGACTGCCTTAGCATAAATCGCTCCCGTCCCTGTTTTCCGACTGCCTCAGCATAAATCGCTCCCGTCCCTATTTTCCGACTGCCTCAGCATAAATCGCTCCCGTCCCTGTAAATCGCTCCCGTCCCCATTATTTTTAGGGGAATCGGACGGGCCGGCCGTCGCTGCCCACCGCCTCAAATGCGAGGTGCTCCGGGGACACGCTCTCCTTGCCGAGCACGTGCAACTCGACATGAGCGGTATCCTCGAACTGGGCCATCTCCCGCCGCTTTCGGTTGTTGATCCAGGTGCTCACCTCCTCGTGGACCGTCACAGTCAGCCTGGTGATGTCCTCCCGCATCGTGGCCAGGCCAAGCAGCCGCATGACCTCAATCGACATGCTCTCGGCTGTCTTGACCATGCCGGTGCCATCACAGGTCGGGCAGTCGCGGAAAATACTCTTGCGAAGCGAGGGTCTGATCCGCTGACGGGTCATCTCGATCAAGCCGAAAGGACTCGTGCGGAGCACCTTCGTGCGGGCCCGGTCACGCTTCATCGCATCGTGCAACGCCTTTTCCACGCCGCGGCGATACTTCTCCCGCCGCATGTCGATGAAGTCGTTGACGATCACCCCGCCAAGATCTCGCAGCCGCAGCTGACGAGCGATCTCGCGGGCCGCGATGAGGTTCATCTGGTAGGCGTTTTCCTCCGCGGTCTTCTCCGTACGGAAGCTGCCGGAATTGACGTCGATCGCCACAAGAGCCTCGGTCTGGTCGATGACGATCGATCCGCCCCCCTTGAGCGGCACCTTCCGCTGATGAATCCGCCCGATCTCCTCCTCCAATCCGTAGCGATGGAAGAGCGGCTCGCCGCCGTCGTAGAGCTGCAGCCGTGAGGCATAACGGGGCATCACCAGTTCGAGAAACTCGCGGGCCCGCTCGTAGGCCGCCGGATCATCGATCAGAATCCGGCCCACGTCCTCGGTGAACATGTCACGGATCGTGCGGATGATCATGTCGCTTTCCTGGTAGATGTCGATCGGCGCCGGATACTTCCGCATCCGCCGCACGATGCTCTTCCAGAGCCGCAGCAGGTAGGCCATATCGCGGGCCATCTCCTGCTTCGTCCGCGTGGTACCCGCTGTTCGCACCACGAAGCCGACCCCCTTGGGGGGCTGCAGTTCGAGCATGATCTCGCGGAGCATGCGGCGGCTGCGATCATCATCGATCTTCTTTGAGATACCGACCCGGCCCAGGGGCGGCATCAAGACCAGGTAGCGGCCCGGAATCGAAATGTAGGTCGAAAGGGTCGGGCCCTTGGTGCCAAAGCCCTCCTTGATCACCTGCACCAGCACCTCGTCACCCTTGCGGAGAATCTCCTGGATCGGCGGCTTGACTCGAGGCCTGTCACCGAAGCGAATCCGCCGTTTTGGCGGGGCAGTTGTCTTCACGGCTCCCTCCTCACCGGCCGGTTCGGCGGCCTTCCCCGGCTCTGGGAGGTCGAAGGCCTTGTCGGGGTCGATTCCGCCCTGGCGGTAGTACTGCGGCTCGACATCGCTGATATGGAGAAAACCATTGCGGCCCACCCCGAAATCGACGAAGGCCGCCTGGATGCTCGGCTCGATGTTGACCACCTTGCCCTTGTAGATGTTGCCGACATAGTTGTCGGCGCTCGTCCGCTCGACATAGAGTTCCTCGAGCACCCCGTCTTCCATCATCGCTATTCGGCATTCCTCCGACTGCGACACGTTGATCAGCATCTCCTGCTTCATTCGTTTCCTTTCATCGTTCGTTCCGCCGTTGGCGGGGCCCTTCAGGGCCTGGTTGTCAGGCGACCGTCTGCGCCAACACGCGGCGCAGCTGATCGCGGAGATAGGCCTTCACCTCACGAGCGCTGTCCATTTCCAACGCCCGTCCCGCGATGCCGCGGCATTCCGCCACCGACACGCTCCGGCAGAGCTGCTTGATCTCGGGGATCGCCGAGGCCGGCACGCTCATCTGTCGCAGCCCGAGACCGAGCAGCAGCTGGGTGAACATCACGCTGCCGCTCATCTGCCCGCAGACGTTCGCGGGCACCCCCGCCTCGGCCGCCACGTCGAGCGACCGCTTCACGAGCCGCAGCACCGCCGGATCACAGGCGTTGTAGAGGTCGGCGACCTCCTTGTTGCTACGGTCCACAGCGAGGGTGTATTGGATCAGGTCGTTCGTGCCGATCGACACGAAATCGACCTCGCGGACGAAGGTCTCGAGCATCACCGCCGCAGCCGGCGTCTCGACCATGATCCCCACCGGCAGATCCCGGTTGAAGGGGATGCCATGCTCGGCGAGATCCTCCATCACGTCGGCAAGCACCATCCGGGCCTGCCGCAGTTCGACGATCGTGGAAACAAGCGGGAACATCACCCGCACATCGCCAAGCACGCTCGCCCGCAGGATCGCCCGCAACTGGGTGCGGAAGATCGGCAGCTGCCGCAGCGAGAGCCGGATGCTCCGCAGGCCGAGGCAGGGATTCCGCTCCTCTTCGGGCGAGCTGGCGGTGAGCATCTTGTCAGCCCCGAGGTCGAGCGTGCGGATCACCACCGGCCGGCCCTCCACCGACTCAACCACCTCACGGTAGGCCTCGAAGTGATTCTCTTCTGTCGGCTCGTTGACACTCGTCAGATAGAGAAACTCCGTGCGGTAGAGGCCGATCCCGTCACAGCCCCGCGACTTGCACTGCTCCACCTCGTCGGGAAACTCGATGTTGCCGAGAATGCTCACACGAACACCGTCGGTGGTCTCCGCGGGAAGGTCGCGGAGCCGTCCGAGAGAAACGGCGACGGTGCGGGCAGCCTCCTGCTCGAGCTTGTAGCGGGCGATCGTCTCCTCGTCGGGCTGGAGAATCACGACGCCCTGGTGCCCGTCGAGGATCACCGGCTCGCCCCCGGAAACATCGGCCAGGAAGGGCCCCACGCCGACCACCGCCGGAATCCCGAAGCCCTCGGCCACGATCGCCGTGTGACTGCCCGGGCCGCCAAGTTCCGTGGCGAACCCCTGCACGAAGCGGCGGTCCAGGTTTGCGGTCTCGCTGGGGGTCAGGTTGTGGGCCAGAACCACCACGGGCTGGGAGATCGCCGCGAGCGTCTCGCGACGGTGGCCGAGCAGGTTCCGCAGGAGACTCTTCTCGATGTCGTAGATGTCATGAGCCCGTTGGGCGATGTGATCGTCAAGGCTCTGAAAGACCTTGGCATAGCGGCGAAGCGTGCGGCTGACGGCATACTCCGGCCACCAGTTGCGATCGCGAACGGCGCTGGTCAATTCCCCCTGCAGCCGCTCATCGTGGAGCATCGCCAGATGGGCGTCGAAGATCGCCGCATACTGCTGGCCGAGTTCGCCGTGGACCGCGTCGCGATTGCGACTGATCTCCTTGGCGGTTTCGTCGACCGCATGGGCCAGCCTCGCCAGCTCCGTGTCGACCGCGCTGCGGGCGACAAACCGCCGCGGTATGCGGAAGCCCTCGGCATCGAGCACCAGCGCCTCGCCGATGGTCACACCCGGCGAAACGGCTATTCCCTGAAGTTTGAGCATGACGCGGTCTTTCCGCGCCGACCGGCACCCAGGCGAGGCTCAATGGTCCTCCCACGGCGACCGCCTCCGCTGTTGTTCGGTGGCGTCGTTTCGCCGCGGCCGGACGGCCCTGCGGGCCGCCCGTGAGGCGTGATCGATCCCGCCGGCACCAGCCGGCCATCCCGGCCGCGACCCCGCGAGGGATCGCAGGCCTGCCACCGTCGCCGGAAGCCCGAAGGGAGATCGCCCGGCTCTCGTGCCGCGATCACCATCCCCTCGCCTCCGGCCCCGGTGGCGAAACCAATGTCTCCTGTGTGTCGTCACATGCCGCCCGCGGGCGGCAAGCTAGCCGGCCTCGCCGCAGCCCTGTCGGCTGCCCACGGTGCTGTCATTGCTGTCGCGTTCGCCTTCGGCGTCGCCTTGTTCGTTAAAATTGCGATCGAAGAGCATGCCGATCGCCTCCACCGCGGCGGCCGCGTCAGGCCCGGTGGCCTCCACCAACAGCCGGGTGCCCTGCCTGGCCGCGAGTGAGAGCAATTCGAGGATGCTCTTGCCGTCGGCCCGCTGACTTGCCGCGACCAGTTCGATCCGCGACTGGTATTTCCGGGCCGCCCGCGCGACCAGATCGGCCGGCCGGGCGTGCAGCCCGTGCCGTGTGCCGACGGTCACCTCGCGGATCATCCGGTCTTCACCCATGATCGCTGCCTCGCTCCTCAGGTCGCCACGCTCTGCTTGTCCGACTCCTCGAGCAGTTGTTGGATCTCGGCCGGAGTCGTGGCCGCCTTCAGTTCGCGGCAGAAGGTGTCGTCGCGAAGCTGCCGGGAGATGTTCTCCAGCGCCCGCAGGTGGTCGCCGGGACGGTCGGGCGGCGAGACAAGCAGAAAAAACAGCTGCACCGGCTCGCCATCGAGACTGTCGAAATCGATTCCCTCCTGGCTGACCGCGACCGTGCCGAGCAGGCGGTCAACGCTGGGATGCTTCGTGTGCGGCACCGCCACGCCCCGGCCGATGCCGGTGCTGCCAAGTTCCTCGCGCTTCATGATCGCCTTGACGATCCCCTCGAGTTCGCCGGCGGTAATCTTGCCGGCATCGACGAGGGCCTGGGCCATCTCGCGAATCACACCCTCTTTGGTGGTCGCCTGCACGCTCGAACGGATCGCATCGTGGGCGACAAAATCAGAGAACTTCATGCCGATCCCGGCCGGAACATCAGCCTGCGCAGCTCTGCGGGTTCAGACCCGCCGTGTGTTCTGCACGTGCTTGTGGTCCCGGACCTTCTCCTTGTGTTTACGAAGTTGCTGCTCGAGTTTTTGGACTGCTCCGTCGACGCTCCTCCAGAGCTGACCCGAGAGTTCGTGGCTGACCATGTCCTGCATGTGCTCAGCCGAGGCCACAATCTCGACCGCGGGGAGCGACGCATTCTCCAAATCAACCGTCACATTCAAGGCGGTCAGCCGGTTGTAATACCGCTTGAGCCGGGAGACCTTGGCCTCGATCTTCGACTGGGAAGCCGGACTGAGATGGCCGTGCCGAGCCGAAACGTTGATCTGCACTCTGCTGTCCCGCTGCGTGCCTGCGTTGCCACCATCGAGCCGGGCGTGACCGCCGATCGGCTCCTATGCAAGCATATCACCCGTCCTGCCGCCCGGACAAACCGCCAGCCTCCAGCCGCGGGATAACCGTATTCTGCCAGTGGTTCCGCCACCACCCCACCCCCTCGGCACGTTGCTGCTCGAGACCGTCGGGGCGGTACTTCAGCCGCTCCAGCCGCGTCGGCTCGGCAAGCTCGCAGAGCCGCAGGTAGGCATACCGACGGACCACCAGGTGGGGGCTGGCGAGGGCCTCGACGAGAAAATCCGCCTCGCCGTCGGCGACCTGCTGCGGAGAAAAGCCAACCGCCATCCGCCCGAGCACCGCCGCGGTGCCGTGGGGGGCCACGGTCTCGAGGGCCTGAGTGAAGCGGGCTGCCGCATTGGCCCCACGAGCCAAGGCCAGTGGCACCGTACTCGCCTCAAACTCCCGCCAGCGGGTTTCGCCGAGCCTCGCCGATGGCATGTCGGCGACGAGCAGTTCCACTGTTTCCCGATACTCCCCGAGCAAAGCCAGGGTGGCCGAGGCCACGATCCTGTCCTCGATGTCGCGTGCTACTGACAGCTCACGCAGAGCCCGCGAGAGCGGCTCACTGGCCCGCACCCTGGCGACGAAAGCTTCGCGGCCGCCGCGGGCGATGCGGTCGATCGGCCGCGACGGCTGGAGCCAGGCCGGGGTCGGCTGATTGCGAAGCAGCCTGGGCGAGCCGCTCCCGCCACTCCAGAGCAGGTCGCCCGGGGCCAGCCGATCACCCGCCGAATCGCGATCGTTGGCGGGAACCCAGCCCACCGCGTCGGCGGAGGGCACGATCCTCGCGACGACTCTGGTCAGACCCGCCGAGGGGTCGCCTCCCGGCTGCCGCTCGAGCGTGACCTCGATCCCCACCGATCGCACCGGCACGCCCTCGAGGGTGCCGACGAGATCTCCCGCCACTAGCACCAGACGGCTGTTTTGGGGCTGGGCCGATCGCACCACCGCCCGGCCGAAGACGATCTCCAGCCGCGGTGTCCCGTCGTCCTCGAGCGAGACGATCGCCTGCGTCGAATCGAGCAGCCGCACGGTCACGCCGCGGACGTTGATCTCCGGCTCGAACCATGGCGGCACGAGCAGTTCCTCGCGGCTGCCCAGTGCCGCCCCGTCCGCCATCGGCTGCCAGGCGGCCACGACATTCTCCCTGGCGTCGTCGCCGCCGTTTCCGACGCGATGCAGAATGATCGGCTTGGTGCCGACAAACCCCAGCGGGGCCGCGCCAGGAGCATCGGTGGTCGAACGACGATCCCCGAGGGCATCGGCAGGGCCTTTGTCAGGTTCCTCGGCCCGGCCCTCAGCCGGAGCGGGTGGCTCCGGGGCCCTCGGTGGCTGCGAAGGGCTGGCGATTGCCAGGGCGTTGCCGCCGGGCACGTTGGCCATCACCGCAGCAGACTCTGGCTCGGATGGCGGGGCTGGCGGTGGAACCGCAGACAATGCTTCCACAGGCTGCCCCGCTTCCACAGGCTGCCCTTCGTCGGCGACGGCTGAGTCGGCGACGGCCACGGGCTTTGCCGGTTGGGCCGGAGGCGGCTCGGCGGGCGGCTCGGCGGGCGGCTCGGAACGATCAACGCCTCCGGGAGCTGCGGCCGCCAACTGATCGGCCGGCGGTGCAGCCTCGGGCTTTTCGATTTCGCTTCGGACGCCATCGGCAGCCCCGTCCTGCGGCCGCCAGCCCCGCCCGGCAAGCACCGCGAACAGGGCCACCAACGCCGCCAAACTGCCGACGGCCACCGCAAGCCTCAGCCAGGCCGGACCGCGACGCGATCGACGCCCCGAGCCCTTGGCCGCAGCCGAGCCCCTGACCCCTGCCCGCACAGCCGGCATCGCAGACGATCCCACGACCGCGGCCGTGGCCTCCATGGCGGCCGAGGCCTCTGCCGGCTGATCGGCGGGCTCGCAGTCGCGACGGAGAAGGTCGCCAACACGCCGGGCCAGGCTTCCGGTCGCCGGTGAGCCATCCTCGGCCTGCGAGTCATCGGCAAACCGGGCCAGCAGTTCATGGCACTCAGCCACCTCGGCGAGATGCACATCTGACTCCAGGCAGACCCGCTCGAAGGCCTCGAGCTGCTCGCTGGGCAACGTGTTCTCGAGGTATTCAGCCACCGTGTTGGCGTCGGCCGCAAGCCCCCGGCCCTCGAGCTTCGGAGAGCCAAGCTCGGCCTTTCGTTCGAGCTGTTCGATGTGGGCAAGCAGCCGCCTGGGAAACTCGCCTTCCTCGACCTTGCGGCGGATCTCCGCCTCGTCGGCCCCCTCGAGCAGGCCGTCCCGCCAGGCCAGCAGCGTTCGCAGCGTGAGTCGCATCTCGGTGCTCCGGTCGATGACATTTCCCGGTCAAAGTGCCACTGCATCGGTCCGATGAGGCACCGCCCTATCAGTGGCTCGCCGCCGGAAAATCCGTGCAGCCGCCGAGAAAAATTTGACCATGCCCGCCGTCATTTCCCCGGAAATCCGCCGCAAAACCGACATCGGCCCGGCGGCCGGGCGACCCAATTCCCCCTCCGCCGCGTAGATGAGAGAGGGCTGCGGACCTCGGCGGCGGCCGGCTCAGCGAACGGTCGTCCAGATTGGTGGATTGTCTCGACGGACTACACTGGAGAGAGTGGTGAGGCTTGGCATCGCACCGGCGAACCTTGGGGTATCCCGAGGAGGTTTCATCGTGCAACACACTACGCGACAACGCTCCGAACTGCTGCTGCGGCAGACCGCCGGATATGTCGAACTCGGCGAACTGCTCGTGGATGGCGATGCGCCCGTGCCGCCGTCGGCGATGAAACTGTTGGAGCGTGCCCGCCGCACGCTCGCGGAACTGCCCGAGGGCGAACGCGAATCGCCCCAGGCGATGCTGCTCGATGCGGAATCGCTACGGGCGATGGGACTTTGGGACGAAGCCATTCCGGTCTTCCTGGCTGCCGCCGTGAAGGCCCCGCAGCGTCTCGAGCCGTGGCTCGGGCGGGGCTGGTGTCTGAAGCGACTCGGCCGTCTTGGCGAGGCGGTGGCCGCGCTCGAGGAGGGGCTGCAGGCCAACCCCAACCAGCCCGTGCTGCACTACAACCTCGCCTGCTACCACTCGCTGGCCGGCGAGGTGAGTTCGGCGATCGAGCATCTCACCAAGGCCATCTCGATTGACCGGCGTTTCCGTGACCTGACGCAGATCGAGCCCGACTTCGACCCGATCCGCTCAGATCCGCGGTTCGTCGCAGCAACCCACATGGCCTGCTGACACTCATCGCTGGTCGCCGGTGCGGCCGCCAACGACAGCCGCATGAGTTCTTCCGCACTCCAGGAGATCACCGCCTTGCTGGGGTGCCCCGCGGCCGGGCAGCCAGATCAGTATCTCTTCGAGCGGGCCTTCGCGGCGGCCGGCCTCGACTGGCGGTTCCTCACGCTCGATGTCGCCGAAGATCATCTCCAGGCGGCCCTTCGCGGCGCGGCCGCTCTCCGCTTCCGTGGCTGTCTGCTCTCAGGTCCGCTTCGCGGCCTCGCAACGGACGTCGTCGACGAACTCAGCCCGGCGGCAGCGTTCGCCTGCGGCGTGAGCATGGTCGACACGCGGCAGGGAAAACTCGTCGGCCACATGACCGAGGGCCGTGGCGTGGTCGAGGCCGTGCGTCGGCATGCCGAGCCGGCTTCGAAGCCGGTGCTCGTGGCGGGAGGCGGCATCGCGGCGAAGGCCACAGCCCTCGAGATGGCCCTCGCTGGGAGCGGCCGAATCGTCGTTACGGCGAGATCCCCCGAACAGGCCGAGGCTCTTTGCGATGCCATCCGCGGACTCGAACAGGCCGCCGCCGAAACGCTCCCCTGGGCCGATCCGCTGCCGATTCCCGACGACGTCGGGGTCGTGGTGGCGGCCGTTCCTCAGGCGAGCGATCCGCCGCTGACTTTCTCCGGCTGGCGGGGCGATCTGGTGGTCGCCGATTTGGCACTCGTCTCCCAGCCCTCACGGCTGCTTGCCGAAGCCCGCCGCCACGGGGCCTGCTGTGTCGACGGCCTCGACATCCGTTCGGAAAAAAACGCGATCGACTTTCAGTCGTGGACGGACCGTGATGCCGATCCTGACATGCTGCGGGAGGCGATCGACGAGTTTCTCAATGCCTGAGACCCGCCGGCGGCTGCCTGAGACCCGCCGGCGGCCGCCCGGAATTGCCCGGCAGGATTCAGCCGTCAAGCCTGGTGATCTTGTCGGCCACCACGGTCGCGGCGGTGCGGACATCGGCCACCGGATCCTGCCGCAAAGCCTCGATCCGGCTGGTGATCCTCCCCGGCGGTTCGGTGGCGGTGGCATCGACCACGAGGGCCACTGCCCGCAGGGCATTCACCACCGTCAGGGCCCGCTTGTACCGTCGCGACTGCGACTGTTCGTCAGGTCCGGCCGGCAGATCCTCGAGCGAGAGCATCTCGGCGAGCGGGTCGTAGGCCTCTTCCCGGCCGAGCCGGGCCAGTGCCGTCGCCGTGTTGAAGCGGACGTTCTCGTCGGCGTCGTCCCGCATGAAAAGCAGCCGCTCGACCGCCTCCTCGCCACCGATGATGCCCAACGCGAATGCCGCCGAACTTCGCAGCCTCGCGTCGTCGCTCGCGGAGGCTTGCTGCACGGCCTCGGCAGCCTCGGCAGCCTCCGCGGCCTGCCGCCCCGCGGCAAGCATGTTGGCCGTGAGTGCCGCGATTGCCTCGACGGCGGCCCGGGCGGTTTCGGGGTCGTCGGTGTCGGCCGCCCGCTCCACCAGAGGCGGCAGCGCCTCGGGCACGGCAAATTCACCGAGCCCACGGCAGAGAAAAAGCTTCAGCTGCTGGGCCTGTTCGCCGCTGCGGCCACGGGCAATCTCCTCCTCGAGCACCTCGCCGAGGGCCGTGGCCAACGCCGGGTCGGACTTGAGGGCCTCGCCGCCGGGGCCGCGGAGGTCGTTGGCAAAATTGAGGGCCGCCTGCCAGCGACCCTCGCCGCCGCGGCGAAGCGTGCGGAGGTAGGCCTGCGGGTCACTGCCCAGATGGGCCAGCCAGTGGAAGGCCAGCCAGACCGAGACGATGATCGCCACGATCACCCCAGGCACGAGAAAAAGCTGCACCAGAAAGCCGGCCGAGGGCGGCTCGACCGGTGGCAGGGGCGGCTGCGAGCCGTCGTTCGATGAGGCCGCGGTGTCGTGGAGCTCTTCGGCGGACATCCGCGATCCTCGGGGGTGATACAGCATACAGCCGGGTTGAAGAATCGTTAAAAAGTTTAGGAGAGGGCCGCAGGGCGTCAACGTGACCAATCCAAACCAACAAGCAATCAACGCACCCTGGACGACCGTCGGGCAGCGGCACGATGCATGCTCGGCCTCGGCCATCGGGCTGCCGGCCACCTGGCTGACCGCGACTTCCCGGGGGGTCGCGGAAAACCTGGCCATCGACGAGGCGCTGCTCGAGGAGGCCCATGAAGGCCGCCGGCTGCGTCCGGTGGCCCGGGCCTGGGTCGCCTGCAGCCCGGCGGTGGTGGTGGGCTCCTCGAGCCGTGTCGCGGACGAGGTCGACCTGGCCGCCTGCCGGAAGGAGGGGTTGCCGGTCGTGCGGCGGTCGAGCGGTGGGGCGACGGTGGTTGTCGGTCCGGGCTGCCTGATGTGGTCGCTGGTGCTCCCCTGCCCCGACGGGCCGCCCACCGTGGAGCGGCTGCACGCCTCGATCCTGGCCGCGGTGGTGGCGGCCTTTGGCTCCGCCGGCGTCATTCTCTGTCGCAGGGGTACCAGCGACCTCGTGCTTGGCGACCGCAAGGTCGCAGGCAACGCCCTGCGGGTCCGCCGTGGCGGGGTGCTCTACCACGGCACGCTGCTCGACGCGTTCGACCTGGGGCTCATCAGCCGGGTGCTGCGGCATCCGCCCCGCGAACCCGATTATCGGGAATCCCGCAGCCACGAGGCCTTCCTGGCCAACCTCGAACTCGGCGGCGAATCACTCCAACGGCTGATCCGCACCGCCTTCGCGGCCGACGATGCCGCCGAGCCCTGTGACCCCGCCCGGACCGCCCGCCTCTTGGAGCAGCGGTATGCCAACGAAGCCTGGAACGGACGGCTCTGAGCCGGCCCCGCCCGCGATCCGGCCCCGGCAGCCACGAATCGACGTCGCCTGGTGACGATCGAACCGACCCGGCAATCTGGTGAAACCTGTCATGCGGTGCGGGTTGGAGAGTGTAGCCAGCCGATGGTCACCCCGAACCCCCTGCGAGGCCGATCCACTCTTCGGCACGGGCAACGGGCCACGCGGAAAACCAACCTTTCGCGAGGCAGGCTCGATACCTACAGTCCTTCACCCGTGCGACAGGATGTCGTCCGACAAAAACGCAACAGGAGGTTGCCTTCCATGCGATTGCAGATGCACGCCGCCGATGTGCGGCATCTCGTCACGCGATACTTCCTGGACCTCGGCGCGACGGTCGCCGACGTCGCCGACATCCAGGAGAATATCCGCATCGACCGCGGCCGCTGCGTGGCCCGCTGTTACCGTGTGGCGGACATGTTTGCGATGTGGCTGATCGACGTCGGCGTGCTGCAGTTTTACGACGCCGATGGCGAGATGCTGCAGACGGTCAACCTGTTCACCGAGATGCAGCCGCACCGGGCGGCCGCCTGAGCCAGACGGGATCGTGTCGGGGGGCGGGCCGCGGCAGAATCCCGCGGCACGGCCTGGAGGTAGCTCATGGCCCAGTCCCCGCCATTCACCGGCCAAGGCGAGCCCGCGAGCCTCCGGCTGGCCGCAGCCACGCCGCAGCTCTCGATCGTGATTCCGGCGGTCTCATCGGCTGAGGATCTCGAGCAGACGCTCGTGAGCGTGCTGGAAAACAGGCCGGATGACTGTGAGATCGTGGTCGCCCTCGGCTGCGAGTACGACGACCCCTGGAACATCCGCGACGAGGTGCACTTCGTGCGAGCCCCCGCGGGTGCCAGCGTGGTGGGCTGCATCAACCTCGGCATCTCCGCCTGCTGCGGTGAGATCATCCATGTCCTCGCCGCCGGCTGGCGGGCCACCGCAGGCTGGACCGCAGCCGCCGTGGGCCACTTCGAGGAACCGGACGTGGCGGCTGTCGCTCCGCTGACGCTCTGCAAGGATGATCACGGCCGCGTCGGCTCCTGCGGCGTGGTGGCGACCGCGGGTGGGCGAAGGATTGTCCGCCGGCCCCGCCGCGACGCGCGGCGGGTCGAGGAAGCCGCCGAAGTGCTGGCCGGTGACACCGACAGCGTTGTTGACGTCGGCCGCCTGGCGGCCTTCGGGCCGACGATCGAGGCCGGCTTCTGGAGGGCCGAGGTGCTCACCGACGCCGGTCCGGGTTTCGCCGGCTGCTGCGGGCCGCTGCTGGCCGACGCCGATCTCGCCGTGGCGATCGAACGGGCGGGATACCGCTGCGTTGCCGAGCCTGCCAGCCGGGTGATTGAAGCCGCCGGGGTGGTGAGTCGCTCATCCTTTCTGGAGGGGCTCTACGCCGGGCGGCTGTTCTGGCGATCGGTGGCGGGCCAGCCACTGTTGTGGATCATGCTGCTGCACCTCGGCGAGATCGTGCGGCACACCTTCGCCCGGCCACCGCTCGGCTGGGTCCCGGCGGTCGCCGGCCGGCTGGTGGCGGCGTTGCAGATCGGCTCCTACCTCACCCGCTATCGCCAGCTTCGGTCGTTGACCAGGAAATCTTCCGCCGGAGACGATGGAGTGAGCCTGCGAATCGACGACGGCCATCCGCCGCTGAGGCCGCCGCGGCAGCGGTCCCGCGGCAGTCTGCGAAAGTCGGCCTGAGGGACAGGCCGGTCGATTGGCACGTCTTCGACCACTTTTCGGCTTGGGACTCGCACGCCTCGCGAAGAACCCTCTTGGCGACGCAGCGGCGAGGCCGCGACGCGGGATTCCGCCGCGGCGGGAGCCGCGTGCGGAAGTTGCTGGAAAAACCTGCTACGCTTTCGACGGGCAGCCAGTCATTGTGTCCCCGTAGCTCAATTGGATAGAGCGTCGGCCTCCGGAGCCGAAGGTTACAGGTTCGAATCCTGTCGGGGATACTCGAGAGCTTCGAGCATTGTCGCGGCATGCAAGGCGGCGGTGGTCGCGGGATCGGGGCAATAGCCGCCGCCGAGCCCGATCGCCCCCGGCAGCCCGGCCCGCCTGGCGGTCTGGAAGACGAGCCGGTCCCGCTCGAGCAGCCCGCCGGCGGAGACGGCAAGCCTCCCGAGCCGATCGCCCGCGAAGGGATCGGCCCCCGCGATGAACAGCAGCAGGTCGGGCCGGCCGCGGGCGAGTCCCTCCCGCAGGCCTCGATCGACCGCCTCGAGATAGCCTTCGTCGGCCGTGCCGTCGGCCAGCGGCAGGTCGAGATCGCCGGCCACCTTCCGCAGCGGAAAGTTCCGCTCGCCGTGCACCGAAACGGTGAAGACCGTGGAGTCGTCAGCGAAGATCTCAGCGGTGCCGTTGCCCTGGTGCACGTCGCAGTCGAGCACGAGTCCGCGACGGATCCGGCCGGCCGACTGCATCGCTCGCAGGGCCACAGCGGCGTCGTTGAACACGCAGTACCCTTCGCCGAAGGCGATCCCCGCGTGGTGAGTGCCGCCGGCGAGGCTCGCGGCAATGCCATCGGTGAGGGCCGCGTCGGCCGCGTCGATCGCGGCACCGGTGCTGCGTCGTGACCGCTCGAGGAGCTCGCCGCTCCAGGGAAACCCGATCCTCCGCACCTCCGCCGCGGTCAGGCTGCCGTCGAAGACCCGCTCGAGGTAGCCCGCATCGTGGGCCCGGGCGAGGTCCTCGCGGGCCGCGGCGCGGGGATCGTGGAAAGAGAAGGCAGCCCCGGCGGCGGCTGCGGCCTCGAGCCTCTCCCGCAGCAGTCGGTACTTGGCCAGCGGGAACGAATGGCCCTCCGGCAGCGGCAGGTGGTAGTGGTCGCAGGGAAACAGCCGCACGCAATCGGCTCCGTGGCAGGAAACTTCTGCCATACTCACCGCGAAGCGTGCTTTTGAAAAGTGCCCCTCCGACTGCCTGTAGGTGTCCCATGCTCCGGCCCACCACCGACCCCTCGGCTCTCTACCGCTACCGCGACACGCTCACCGCCGCCGACGTGCTGACCGTGGCGATCCATCATCTCGACCTCTTCACGCGGCTCGCCGCCGGGCCGGCCACCCGGGACGAACTCTGCGCGGAACTGGCGATCCATCGCCGGCCCACCGAGGCGATGCTCAGCCTGGCCCTGGCCAACGGGCTGCTCAGCCGGGGCACCGACGGCCGGCTGGCAACGACCCCCCTCGCCGAGGAGTTTCTCGTGGCCGGCTCGCCATTCGACATGCGGGCCTACTACGCGAGCGTGGCCGACAAGCCGGGCGTGGCCGATTTTCTCCGCGTGCTCCGCAGCGGGCGGCCGGCGGCCTGGCCGGGCGAGGAAGCGGAAGCCGACTGGCATGCGGCGATGCAGACGGAGGCCTTTGCCGAGGCCTTCACCGCCGCGATGGACTGCCGCGGCCGCGTGCTCGCCCCGGCCCTCGCCGCGGCGGTCGATCTGGCCGGCCACGAGCACCTGCTCGACATCGGCGGAGGCTCGGGGGTCTATGCGATCGGCTGTGTCGAGGCCGACGAGGCCCTGACCGCCACCATCCTCGAGGCCCCGCCGGTCGACCGCATCGCCGAACGAACGGTGGCCGCCGCCGGGCTGACCGGGCGGATCGCGGTCGAGACGATCGACATGTTCGCCGGCGACTGGCCGGGCGACGCCGACTTGCACCTCTTCTCCAACGTGCTCCACGACTGGGACGAGCCTGAATGCCTCGCCCTGCTCTCCAAGAGTTCCCGGAGCCTCGCCCCCGGCGGGCGGATTGTGGTGCACGACATGTTTCTCGACGACCGTCGCGACGGACCGCTGTGGGCCGCCGAGTATTCGGCACTGCTCGTGACGGTCACCCAGGGCCGGCTCTACAGCGTCGGCGAGGTGACCGCCTGGCTGGCTGCCTGCGGCAGGCAACTCCAGAGCGTGACGCCCACGGCCATGGGCCGCAGCGTGCTGGTGGCCCGCTGAATCATCGCGGCAGCAACTGCCGCCCTCGCAGGCCCGCCACCGCAATCGCGACGCCACCGGCAATCAGCAGTCCCAGCGAACCCGGCTCGGGAACCGTGGCGATCGTGGCGTTGATCTGCGGAGCGTAGTACGACAGGTCGGCAATGTAGGTCACGTTGCCAAAGACCGCGTTCTCACCCGGATTCGGCTGGCCGTCGAAGCCGCCGACCGCGAGCATGATCCCCGCAAGTTCCCAGTCGGTGCCGTTCTTGCGGAACACGCCACCGCCGGAGTCGCCCACCACCGCCTGGGCCTGGGTCGAGTTCGATGGATTGAGATCGTCAAAATCGGTGATGAAGCCATAGACGTCGCTGCCGATGCCGTACCAGCCGCCGCTCTCGACGGTATTGGTGCCCCAGCGGAGCGAGCGGCTTGCCGTGTCGGCCTTGTAGCCGCTGGCCGTGCCACCGGAGGAGACTTCGCTCCAACTCCAGGGGTCGGTCTGCTGATTGACGCTCCAGCGGGTGAAGTCACCCCGGTCATAGCCGGCACCGACCATCACCAGGTCGTCGCCGACCGAGGGCGAACTGCTCGCGATCGAGAGGGCCGAGAGCCCGGCCGGGTCGGCGTCGATGCGATACATGTAGAGATCGGTGGAGGCCGACCGGCCACCGGCACCGGCGTTGGTCAGCCGTCTGCCGCTACCCGCCTGGAGTCCATAGACGGTGCCATCGAGTTCGATCGAACCACCGCCCACGTGATTGGCGGTGAGCACCCAGCGGTTGCCGACATACACGCCGCTGGCGGCGCCGCGAATGCCGACATTGGCAAAGCCGGGGTCGTCGACCGGGGCGGTGGTGTTTCCCGCCCCCGAGGATGACTCGATGATCACGGCTTGTGCCGCGGAAACAAAAAAACCCAGCCATGCCGCGAAGGCGGCGGCGAGCCAGGGATGAGCCCTTCGGGATGTGGTGCTGTTCACGAGCGTTCCTCAATGTTCCCGCGATCCGCCAATGACCCGCCGCAAGCCATTGGCCACCCCGACTTGCATAGGCTTACACAGGCTAGCATAGGATAGTTTCGCGGTCGGCTGCAGGCAAGAATTTGGCGTGGCTCACCGGGCGGCTCAGACCCGCCTGACGACGGCAAAATGAGCTTTTGCCCCGCCCTCGCTGAACTCGGCTCCGGGAATTCCGGGCACCACCTCAAACCGCGTCGGCTCGATCCTGTCGACCTCGAAGCCCTCCGCAAACGCCCCGCGAAGTTCCTGCTGCGAGATCCTACGCGGCCCGTGCTCGCCGGGTTCGTCGGTGGAGAAGCACTCGATGAACAGCCTCGCTCCCGGCTCGAGCAGCTTCCTCAGGGCGGCCACATAGGCAGCACGGCCGGCATCGTCAAAGACATGAAAGAGCCCGCAGTCGGTGACCGCGTCGAACTGCTCGGGGAGTTCGCCGATCGCGAGGGCGTCCATGCAGAGAAAGTTCACGTCGACGCCCGCCGCTCGGGCCTTCTCGCGAGCGTGCACGAGCGGCTCTTCGAGAAAGTCGACACCCGTCACGCTGCAGCCGCGGCCGGCGAGGAAACAGGCGAGGTCGCCGGAGCCGCAGCCGGAGTCGAGCACCCGGCCGCGGATTTCATCGGCAGCCTCGAGAAAGGCCCGCTGGGGTCGGCCGATCTCCCAGGGGGCCTTGGGCGAGGCGGCGTAGTAGGCGGCAAAACGCTCCCTCGGCGGGAGGTCGTGGGAAGGCGGCCCGGCGTCGCCGGGAGTCTGGGGAGCAGGAGAGGGGGGTGATGCATCTCGGGAGGCGGTCATGGGGCGGCTCCTCGGGAACGGGTGGTAGGATCAGTGTAGACCACCACCGTTTTCACCGCCGGAGGTTCCCCAATGCCAGTCGGAATCACCACCGCCCGCCGGCGGATCCCTGCCGGACTGCCGGCCGCGGTGCTGGCTGCGGTGCTGGCCGGACTGCTGTCGCCCTTGTGTGCCGCGGAGCCTGACGAGCCGCCGCCGGGCGAGGCTCCCCCGGGCATGGCCTGGGTTCCCGGCGGCTGGTTCACGATGGGCGACGAGACCTTCCCCGACGCGATGCCGCTGAAGCGGGTCTTCGTGGACGGCTTCTGGATCGACACCCACGAGGTGACCAACGCCGAGTTTGCCGCCTTCGTGGAGGCCACCGGCTACGTGACCGTCGCGGAGCGGCCGATCGACCCGGCCAAGTTTCCCGGAGTGCCGGTGGAAAACCTCGAGCCGGGGTCGATTCTTTTCGCCCCGCCGGAGGATCCGGTACCGCTGAACAACCACCTGCGGTGGTGGCGATGGGTCAAGGGAGCCTGCTGGAACCATCCCGAGGGGCCCCACTCCACGATCGAAGGCCGCGAGAACCATCCGGTGGTGCAGGTCGCCTTCGAGGATGCCCGGGCCTACGCCGCCTGGGCTGGCAAACGGCTGCCCACCGAGGCGGAGTGGGAGCGGGCCGCCCGCGGCGGCCTCGACGGGCAGGAATACGCCTGGGGCGATGCCGAGCCGGGCGAGGGACGCTGGCAGGCCAACATCTGGCAAGGCCGCTTCCCGACGGAGAACACGCGAGCCGACGGCTACGTGGCCGCGGCACCGGTGGGCTCTTTTGCCCCCAACGGCTACGGCCTGTTCGACATGTCGGGGAACGTCTGGGAGTGGTGTGCCGACTGGTACCGGCCCGATGCCTACGCCACCGGCGACGCCCGCAACCCCCGCGGACCCGACTCGAGCCACGACCCCGCCGAGCCCGGCATCGCCAAGCGGGTGCAGCGGGGTGGCAGTTTTCTCTGCAACGACAGCTACTGCCGCCGCTACCGGCCCGGCGGCCGTGGCAAGGGCGACATCGAAAGCGGCACCAACCACATCGGCTTCCGCTGCGTCCGCGACGCCGACCCGCGGCAGTAACTGCCCGTGGAAAAAGCCCTCCCTGGCCCCTCTCCACCCAGACGTCAAGATAAGCCCTGCAGCGGCGAGCGTTGAAACCATCGCTGCCATCCGTACACCGCCGCTAGCCGCCTCAGACATGCCCTCGCTTCCCCTTCTACTCGCCGACGCGACCAACTGGCAGGCAAGCTTCACCGCTGTCGTGCTCTTTGCGGTGCTCGCGGTGATCCTGCTGGTGCAGCGGTCGCCCGACATGGCGATGCTCGGCGGCGTGGTGGCCCTGCTGGCCGCGGGAATCCTGACCCCCGGCGATGCCTTCGTGGGCATGGCGAATCAGGGCATGCTGACGGTGGCGGCGCTGTTTGTGGTGGCCGCGGGAATGGAGCGGACCGGAGCCCTGGCGGTGGTTATCGAGCGGGCTCTGGGCAGGCCGCGGTCGCTGGCGACCGCCCAGGCCCGGGTGATGGCGGTGCCGGCGGCCCTCTCGGCCGTGATGAACAACACTCCCGTGGTGGCCTTGATGGTGCCGGCCATCCGCGACTGGGCCAAGAAGAACCGGCTCTCGGTCTCGAAACTCCTGATGCCGATGAATGACACCGTGGTGCTCGGCGGCCTGTGCACCCTCATCGGTACGAGCACCAACGTGATCGTCGGCGGTCTCTGGTCGGAGAAGACAGGCTCTCCACTGGGGATGTTCGACATCACCTGGCTGGGCCTGCCGCTGTTGGCCGTCGGCAGCATCTATATCTTCACCGCCAGTCGCTTCCTGCTGATCGACCGCCGCCCGGCAATGAGCGAGGCCGATGACCCGCGGCAGTACTCATTGGAAATGGTGGTCGAGGAGGGCAGCCCGCTGGCCGGCCGCACGATCGAGGCGGCCGGGCTCCGCGGCCTGGCCGGGCTGTTCCTGATGGAGATCGACCGCGACGACCACGTGATTGCGGCGGTCGCCCCCACGGAGTGGCTCGAGGTGGGCGACCGGCTGGTCTTCGTGGGCGACGTCGATTCGGTCGTCGACCTGCAGAAAATCCGCGGCCTACGGCCGGCCACCGACCAGGTTTTCAAACTCGACGACCCGCGCAGCGAACGGGTGCTGGTGGAGGCGGTGGTCTCCAACACCTGCCCGCTGGTGGGCCGCACGATCCGGCAGGGCCGGTTCCGTTCGGCCTACGACGCGGTCGTGATCGCGGTGGCCCGCAACGGCGAGCGGCTGCGGATGAAGCTCGGCGACGTCGCCCTCGAGCCGGGCGACACGGTGCTCGTCGAGGCCAGCCCGCAGTTCATCGAGCGGCAGCGGTCGAGCCGGGATTTCTACCTCGTCAGCGAGGTCCACGGCTCGAACACACCTCGACACGAGCGGGCCTGGATCGCGGTCACGATCCTTGCCGGCATGGTGGCCGCCGCGGCGCTGGGCCTGGTGCCGATGCTCACCGCGGCGATGGTCGCCGCCGGGGCACTGGTGGCCAGCCGCTGCCTGACCTCCAGCGAGGCTCGTCGGGCAATTGAATGGGAATCACTGCTGCTCATCGCCGCGAGCTTCGGAGTCGCCAGGGCGATTGAGAAGACCGGCCTGGCCGCCGCGATCGCCACCAACACGATCGAGGCTGCCGGCGACAATCCGCAGCTCGTGCTCGCGGCGGTCTATCTGGTGGCAATGCTCTTTACCGAACTGATGAGCAACAATGCCGCGGCTGTGCTCGTTTTCCCGATCGCCTGGCAGGCCGCGGCCGACCTGGGAACCAGCCCGATGCCCTTCGCGATGGCCGTGACCGTGGCCGCCAGCTGCGGGTTCGCCACGCCGATGGGCTACCAGACCAACCTCATGATCTACGGTGCCGGCGGCTACCGGGTCGGCGACTACCTGCGGTTCGGGGGGCCGCTGAATCTGATCGTGATGGTCGTGACGCTTCTGCTGGCCCCGCTGATCTGGCCCTTCTGACGATCCCCGCTTGGCAACTTCCCCTCCCCAGCCCGCCGACGTAGCCTCACAGGGGAGGACGTGACATTCGGCCGGACGAGCATGAGCGACATTCTGTTTCAATATTATCGAGTCAACCCCACGACGTGGTTCTACCTCTCGTCGCTCCTCTCAATCGCGGTGTTCTTCAAGTTCAACCGCCTGTGGAGCGTCCGCAACCTCGACCTGGCGGGGCTGATTCTCTTCGCGCCGGGTCTGCTGGCGGTGGAGTACGGCGGCTTCAAGGCCAACGCCGCGGTCGAACAGGTCGGCTTCCTGTGGCTCTTTGCCGTGACGCTCGCCTTCGTGGTACGGATGCTCTTCGACTCGTTGATGGTTCGTCGGCCTCTGCTCGAGCCAAACCTCAACAGCGGCGGGCTCGTCTTTTTGGGGATCTCGCTGTTTGTGTTCCTGATGGCCAACGTGATCAATTCCCGTCCGCAGCGGGACGACATCGCCGGGGCCACCGCCGCGACACGCATGGAGGCCCGCGATGTGGAGGTCGACGCGGACCAGCTCGCCCGACTCGGCCCGGGCTACCCGCTGCTGTTCATGCTGCCGCAGATTTCGACCCAGCGGCTGTTCACGCCCGCCGACGGCCAGGGGGAGACGGTGGAGCCGCGGGAGCCGAGCCGTCGGGCAGTGCACGAGGCAACCGCCCGCACGATGGCGATCGGCTCGCAGCTGGCGATCTTGGTGGGCACGGTCGTGATCGGCTGGCTGCACTTCGAGAACATCCGCCTGGGAATCGCCGCGGCGGTGCTCTACCTGCTGCTGCCCTACACCGCGATCATGACCGGGCGGGTCGACCATGCCCTGCCCGGGGCGCTGGTGCTCTGGGCGATCGTGGCCTATCGTCGACCGTTTGTTTCGGGTTCCTTGATCGGCCTGGCAATCGGCACGATCTACTATCCCGTCTTTCTCCTGCCGCTGTGGTGCAGCTTCTACTGGGAACGGGGCATCCGGCGATTCGCCTCGGGAGTGATCTCGATGCTCGCGGTCCTGGCGGTCGTGCTCTGGTTCACCTCGCCCGATTCGGGTGTGTTTCTCGGACAGCTGCGGCAGATGTTCGGCTGGATCTTCCCCAGCGATGTCTCGCTGGAGGGCTTCTGGGCGCTCGACGGCAACGACCCGGTGTTTCGGCTGCCGGTGCTCGCGGCCTTCCTGGTGGTGATCGCCACGCTGGCAGTCTGGCCGTCGCAGAAGAACCTCGGCACGCTGATGAGCTGCTCGGCGGCGATTCTGCTTGCCAGCCAGTTTTGGAAGGCCCATGACGGGGGGCTGTTCATGGCCTGGTATCTGCCGGTGCTGCTGCTGGTCGTCTTCCGGCCGAACCTCGAAAACCGCGTGGCTTTGAGCGTGCTCGATGGCGGCTGGCTGAGCCGTCTCCGGCAGCCGGCCCGACCGACCGCGGCGTAGCGGATGCCGGCCGCTGCAAGCCGTGCGTCTTCGACCGGCCTTGGACGGTGTCAGCCGCGGCGGGGGTCGAAGTCGGGCGGCGTTTGCTGGCTGGCCACCCAGGATCGCCAGGCCCCTGCATGCCACTCGAAGTTCTGGCCTGTCAGCCGCACGAGGGCCTCGAGCACCGCTTCGTTGCGGTGCCGCACCTTCCTCCGCTTCGCCCCGCCGCCCATGGCAAGCCCGCCGCCGGCGGGCGTGAAGGTGGCGGATGTGGCCCCGCCTTCATCAACGACCACCACGTGCTCCGTTTCGAGCACCGAGACCAGCGGCAGCACCGCCGAGCGGTCGCCGAGGTAGCCGAGGGCCTCGGCGGCCCGGTTGATCCGGCGGTTGTCGGGCCCCGAGAGGGCCGCCACGATCGTCCCCACCGCCGCCGCGGGATCGCCCTCGGCAAGCCGTTCACACGCCGCGATCCGCGTTTCGCGGTCGGGATGGTCGACCGCCACGGTGATCACCGCGGTGGTCGCCTCCGGGGTGCCGATCCGTCCGAGCGACTCGAGATACCAGCCGCGAACGCGGAACACCGGTTCCTCGCCGATCGCCGCGAGCAAAGCCGGCACCGCATGGGCATCGGAGATCTCCCGCAGTTGTTCAGCGACGCCCGGCGAGCGGTCGAGTGCCCGCCGCAGCTGCCGCAGCCTGGCAACCCAGGCATGACGGGCGGCCGTCTCCCGCTCGTGCCGCTCGATCAGCTCGATCTCCTGGGCGGTCCGCCACTCGCCCCGATAACGAATCCGCCCGCGTGCGGCCATCAGCTCCGCCTGCCCGGGAGCCGATCCGGTGGCCGGCGGGTCGGCCGACCATGCCCGAAGGCCGTCGGCAGGCCACATCCCGCCACAGGCTGCCGCAGCGAAAATCAGACGCATGGTGCGATTCATCGGTGGCATGCGATTCCCCTGCGGCGGTGGACCGAGCTGTTCGAGCTGCCGGTGTCATTCGGCTCTCGATAGCCTCGGACGCCGCGGCCGGATGGGTGGACCGACGGCGGGCTCCCGCGGCCCATCCAGCCTAACCGCTACGCCCCGCCGGGGGTTCGCTCACGCCAGGCCATGGCATGTGGTACAACGCCGCTTCCCGCGGCACGGGACCGTCCGAAAATTTCTTCCCCGAGCATGAAGACACCCTGGTCCACCGTCGCCATCGTGGGAGTCGGCTTGATCGGCGGGTCGATCGGCCGGGCTCTGCTTGCGCGGCGTCTCGCCGGGCGGGTGATCGGCGTCGGCCGCCACCGCGAATCGTTGGCCGAGGCGAAGCGGCGGCGGCTCGTCAGCGAGACCTCGCTCGACCTCGCCGCGGTCGGTGAGGCCGAACTCGTGGTGGTCGCCACCGGCGTGGGCTCGATTCCCCGACTGCTCGACGCAATCGACCCACTCGTGGAGCCTGGCACCATCCTGACCGATGCCGGCAGCACCAAGGCCCACATCGTGGCCGGCTGGGAGCGAAAGCGAAAGGGGCGGCGGGCCCGCTACGTCGGCAGCCACCCGATCGCCGGCAGCCACCTCCGCGGACCGGCTGCAGCCGACGCAAAACTCTTCGAGGGTCGGGTCGCGGTGGTCACGCCGGGAAAGGCCACGCCGCGGGAGGATGTCGAGGCGGTCGGCCTCCTCTGGTCGTCACTGGGCAGCACGGTCTTCACGATGTCGCCCTCGGAACATGATTCGATCCTGGCGGCCACCAGCCATGTGCCGCACCTCCTCGCCGCCGCGATCGCCGCAAGCACCCCCGATGGCCACCGTCACTTCGCCGCGGGCGGCTGGCGGGATACCACCCGCGTCGCATCGGGCGATCCGGAACTGTGGGCCGAGATCCTGCTTGACAACGCGGCCGGGGTGGCCCGCAGCCTCTCGAAGGTGGCGGGATTCACCGAGCGGCTGCTCACCGCGATCGAGGCCGGCGACCGCCGCCGCCTCGTCGCCCTGCTCTCCAAGGCCAAGGACAAGCGGGATGCTCTGGAAGGTTGACATCTGGCTCGCCGACCGTGGCGACGACCATGCCGCACGGGACTTGCTCGCGGCGGCCGGCGGCCGCGAGCCGGGGCTCGCGGGCGATCTTCGCACCGGCACCGGCTGGCTGATCGAGGGAGCGGTCTCCCGCGAAGAGGTGGACCGGCTGGCCGCGACGGTGCTTGCCGATCCGATCACCGAGTCCTTTGCGGTGCATGCCGCGGGGGCATCATCGGCCCCGCCCTTTCCCGACCTGCCCCTCGCGGCCCACGTGCTGCCCCGCCGCGGTGTGACCGACCCGGCCGCCGAGACGGCCCGGGCCGCCTTTGCCCTGGTGGGGGTCGAGGCGGCGGCCGTCCGCAGCCTCCGCACGCTCTGGCTTCCGCCGATGCCGCCCGAGCGGGCCGAGCAGCTCGCTCGCAGGTTTCTGGCAAGCGATGCGATTCACGATGTGGTGGTCGGCCCACTGCCGTTGACGACCCTCCTCGGCGGCAGCCCTTGGAGCTTCACGCGGCAGTCGGTCCGCCTCGAGGGACTCGACGACGCCGGCCTGGCCGCACTCAGTCGCGAGCGGTGCCTGGCGCTCACGCCACGCGAACTTGGCGTGGTCCGCGACCACTTCCGAGACCTCGGCCGGGATCCCTTCGAGATCGAACTGGAATCGATCGCCCAGACCTGGAGTGAGCACTGTTGCCACAAGACTCTCACCGGCGGTGTCGTGCATCGCGGCCCGGCCGGTGAGGTCCGTTACGGCAACCTCCTCAAGGAGACGGTCTTCGCGGCCACGCAGGCGATCCGCGAGCGACTCGGCGGTGCCGACTGGTGTGTGAGCGTGTTCCGCGACAACTCCGGCGTGGTTCGCTTCGACGGCGACCACGATCTCTGCGTGAAGGTGGAGACCCACAACCATCCCTCGGCGATCGAGCCCTACGGCGGGGCGGCCACGGGCCTGGGTGGGGTGATCCGCGACGTGCTCGGCACGGGGCGGGCCGCCCGGCCGATCGCCAGCCTCGACGTCTTCTGCGTGGGGCCGCCTGACACCGCGGCCGAGCAGGTGCCCGAGGGCGTGCTGCCGCCGCGACGGCTGCTGGCCGGGGTGGTGGCGGGGGTTCGTGACTACGGCAACCGCATGGGCATTCCCACGATCGCCGGCAGCGTGGCGTTCGACCCCGGGTACCTTGCCAATCCACTGGTCTTCTGCGGCACCGTGGGCCTCATGCCGCGGCACTCCGCCGAGGGCGAGGTGCACGCCGGTGACCTCGTGGTGGTCGCCGGCGGCAAGACCGGCCGCGACGGGATCCACGGGGCCACCTTTTCAAGCATCGAGCTTTCCTCGACGAGCGAGCAGGAATCGGGCGGGGCCGTGCAGATCGGGCACGCGATCAACGAGAAAATGCTCGTCGACTTCGTGCTCGAGTCGTCGCGACGGCGGCTGTTCACCGCGATCACCGACTGCGGGGCCGGCGGGCTTTCCAGCGCCGTCGGCGAGATGGCCGCCACGCTCGGGGCCGAGGTGGACCTGGAGCAGGTGCCGCTGAAATACGACGGGCTCTCGGCTACCGAGGTCTGGATCTCCGAGGCCCAGGAGCGGATGGTGCTCGCGGTGCCGCCGGACTGCTGGGAGGCGATGCGGCAGGTCGCCGATGCCGAGGGTGTGGAGGCCACGGTCATCGGCCGCTTCACCGGCAACGGCCGGCTCGTGCTCCGCTGGGCGGGCGAACTGGCCGGTGAACTCGACTGCCACTTCCTCCACGAGGGCCGCCCGCGAGACACCCGTCGATCGCGATGGGAGCCGCCGACGGAGCCGCCATGGCGTTTCAACGGCGAGCCGCTGGCCCCACGCTTCGGCCAGATCGTGCTCGATCTTTTGGCCCTGCCCGACGTGGCGAGCAAGGAATGGATCATCCGCCAGTACGACCACGAGGTGCAGGGGGCAAGCGTGGTCAAGCCCCTGCTCGGCCCGGGCGAGGGCCCCGCCGACGGCACGGTGGTCCGCGGTGTGCTCGGCCGGCCGCGGGGCGTGGTGCTCGGCGTGGGACTTCGCCATCGCCTCGGCCGGCAGGATCCCTACCAGATGACCGCCGGAGGGATCGTCGAGGCGATCGCGAACGTGGTTGCCGCCGGAGCCGACCCGTCGCGGGTAGCGCTGCTCGACAACTTCTGCTGGGGGGAGACAAAAAGCGAGGCTGGACTCGGCGGTGTCGTCGAGGCCTGCCGGGCCTGCCAGGAGATGGCGATGGCCCTCGATGCCCCCTTTGTCAGCGGCAAGGACAGCCTCAACAACGTCTTCACCTGGCGGGACGGCCAGGGAGAGCACGAACTGTCGATTCCGCCCACGCTGCTGGCCACGGCCCTCGGCCAGATCGACGACGCCGAGCGGTGCCTGACGCCGGCGGTGAAAGTGGCGGGAAACCCGCTCTATCTCGTGGGCCACACCGGCACGCAGACCGCCGGCAGCCAGCTGGAACTGCTCGGCGAGGTGGGCGGCGGGCCGGTGCCGCGGGGCGATCCCGAGGCTGCCCGCCGCGTGTTCGCCGCGATCCACGCCGCGGCCGCCGAGGGGCTGATCGCCGCCTGCCACGATCTTTCCGACGGTGGGCTGGTGGTGGCCGCCGCGGAGATGGCGATCGCCGGCGGCCTCGGCTGCCGTCTCGACCCGGCCGGCGTGCCGATCGATCCCGCCGGGGTGCCGCCGCCCGCCGGCGGCGGCCCGCG
>CAZRKH010000091.1:0-73117 GCA_964600785.1 uncultured Chitinophagaceae bacterium | reverse complement strand
CGGCAGCCGCCCGAACCAGCCGCCCTCACCCCAGCACCTCGGTGATCGCCTCGACGTGCTCGCGGCCGGCGAGCTTCTGGTCGAGGCCGCCGAAGAAGTAGGCCAGCCGGTTGGGGTCGAGGCCGAGCAGGTGCAGCACCGTGGCATGGAGCCGCTTGACGTGGAAGCCGGGCTTGTCTTCGTTGCCGTGCCCCGGCCCCGGCGAGATCGCGGCCGAACCGAGCTCGTCGGTCTCGCCCACGCTCACGCCCCCCTTGATGCCGCCGCCAGCCATCCACATTGTGAATCCGTAGGCGTTGTGGTCGCGGCCGGTGCCCTTGGCGTATTCGGCCGTCGGCTGCCGGCCGAATTCGCCCCCCCAGATCACGAGGGTCTCGTCCAAGAGGCCCCGCCGCTGGAGGTCTTCGAGCAAAGCGGCGATCGGCCGGTCGGTGTTACCGGCGTGGAACTCGTGGTTTTTCACGAGATCGCCGTGGGCATCCCAGTTGTCGTCGTTGTGGGCCCCGCCGGAATAGAGCTGGACAAACCGCACGCCCCGCTCGACGAGCCGCCGGGCCAGCAGGCAGCGGCGGCCGAAGTCGGCGGTGCGGGGATTGTCGAGCCCGTAGAGCCGCGTCGTCTCATCGGTCTCACTCGCCAGATCGACCGCCTCCGGAGCGTGTTCCTGCATCTTCCAGGCCAGCTCGTAGGAGGCGATCCGGGCGGCCAGCTCACTGTTGTCGCCGCGGGAGAGCAGGTGGGCCGTGTTGGCCTCCCGCAGGGCATCGAGCATCGCTCGCTGGGCCTCGAGTGGCATGTCGTCAGGCGGGGCAAGATCGAGGATCGGCGGCCCCTTGCTCCGCAGAATCGTGCCCTGGTAGGTGGCGGGCATGTACCCGCTCGACCAGTTCTTGGCCCCCGAGATCGGCCCGCCGGTCGGATCGAGCATGACCACGAACCCGGGCAGGTTGTCGTTGACGCTGCCCAGGCCGTAGTTGGCCCAGGAGCCGAGGCAGGGCGCTCCCGACTGGAGCTTGCCCGAGTTCATCTGGAGCATCGCGGAGCCGTGAATCGGCGAGTCGGCCGTCATCGAGTGCAGGAAGGCAATCTTGTCGACATGGCGGGCGATGTTGGGAAACAGGTCGCTGACCCACTTGCCGCACTTGCCGTATTGCTTGAACTTCCACTTGGGGCCGACGACCCGCCCCTTGTTCCGCTCGCCTCCCCGCCCCTTCGTTTTGACCGGAATCGTCTTGCCGTCGAGCGGATAGAGGGCAGGCTTGTAGTCGAAGGTGTCGACGTGGCTCGGGCCTCCGTACATGAACAGGAAGATCACGCTCTTCGCCTTGGGGGCGAACATCGGCGGCTTGGCGGCGAGCGGATTGTCGAAGGGAATTCCGGTGGCGGC
Organism: uncultured Chitinophagaceae bacterium; assembly: GCA_964600785.1. Taxonomy (GTDB): domain Bacteria; phylum Planctomycetota; class Planctomycetia; order Pirellulales; family UBA1268; genus M30B53. The sequence continues at coordinate 71,730 of CAZRKH010000091.1, read as the reverse complement.
GTGCGTCTGCCGAGCAAAAAATCGCTCATCGAGCAGGCCGGCCAGGGCCAGGCCGGTGAAGGAGGCCCCGGCCTCCCAGAAAAACTCCCGGCGGGTGCGGCGGCAGAACTGTCCCTGCGGGCGTGGCCGGGTCTGCGGACGTGCGGGGGATGGCATGACGCGAGTCTCCAACGGTGGGCGAGGGGCCGACGCGGGGCGGTTCAGTCGAGGTAAACAAACTCGTTGAGGTTGAGGACCATCAGGCAGTAGAGCTCAAAGGACCGTCCGGGGCCGACACCATCGGTGGCTTCGAGTTCATCGATCAGGGCGACGCCGCGGCTGACCTCCGTGTCACTCGCCGGCCGCACGAGCGCCAGCTCGATCGCGCGGCGGACCATCGCCTCGGTCTGGTCGGCGTCCGGCCCGCCCACCTCCCGCCGCACGCGGTCGGCGAAGACCCTGGCCTGCCGATGGAGAAACCCGCCGTTGATCATGCCGAGGGCCTGGGTTGGCTGGGTGGTGACAAACCGCACCGGGCATGCCGTGTCGGTATCGGCGAGGTCGAAGCTCGTGAGGATCGGCGTCAGCAGCGACCGCTTGACGTGGATGTAGATGCTGCGGCGGGCCTGCTCGGCCGGCGGCGAACTCCCCCAGCCGTCGCCGGGCCGCGACTGGGTGGCCAGCACGGCCGCGGGCAGTTCGGGGTAGACGCCAGGGCCGAACATCTTCGGGTTGAAGGCCCCACTGGCGACATGAATCGAGTCGCGAAGCTCCTCGGCGGCCAGCCGACGCATGTCGAATCGCCAGCAGGCGTCGTTGAGCGGGTCGGCGGCAAGCGATTCTGCAACCGCCCGGGACGACGCACGGTAGGCCCGCGACATGAGGATCGTTTTGTGGAGCGGCTTGAGCCGCCAGCCTCCTGCAATCAGTTCGGTGGCCAGCCAGTCGAGCAGCTCGGGGTGGGTCGGCGGGTCGCCCATCAGGCCGAAGTTGTTGGGGCTGCGGACGATGCCCCGGCCAAAGTGATGCTGCCAGACCCGATTGGCCACGACACGGGCGGTCAGCGGGTTCTCGGGCGAGGCGATCCAGCGGGCCAGGGCCAGCCGACGGCCGGTCGATCTGCCGTCGGCCGGGGCGGCGATCTGCGGGTCAGGCGGCTCGAGGACCTCGGGAAAGGCCGGCTCCACCCGCCCCTCGGGCAGCTTGTCGGCGTGGGGATTGCCGCGGGCGAGGACAAACGTCTCCGGTGGGGTCGAACCGTATTCACTCACCACCAGCGCCTTGGGCTGGCGGGCGGTTGCCGCCTCGAGATCAGCGAGCGTTTTTTTCCAGCCGGCCAGGTCCCGGCGGGCGAGGTCGTCGAGCGCCTGCTCGCCATGCTCCTCGATTCGCTTGTTGATCGCGGCGATGGCGGCCTTGGCCTCGGCCAGGCGACGATTGCGTTCTTCGACGGCATGGCGGGCCGCAGCCGGCGTGCTCCCTTCGATCGGCAGCGGCCGCTCGATGAAGGCGGGGTTCATCTGCCGGCCACCCATCGGCGTGACGTTGTTGAAGAACGCCAGCATCGCGTAGTAGTCACGCTGCGAAATCGGATCGATCTTGTGATCATGACAGCGGGCACAGTTGATCGTGAGGCCCAGGAACACCTGCCCGGTTGTCGAGACGAGGTCGTCGAGGTCGTCGTAGCGTGCCTGAAGCTTGTCGGCCGGCTCGTCGTCCCAGAGGCCGAGCCGGTAGTAGCCGGTGGCGACGAGCGAGTCGGCGGTGGGCTCGGCCAGTTCGTCGCCGGCAAGCTGCTCGATCACGAACCGGTCGTAGGGCTTGTCGTCGTTGAGGGCCCGGATCACGTAGTCGCGATACCGCCAGGCATGGGGCTTGACGCCGTCGCGTTCGAAGGAGTTGGTCTCGGCGTAGCGGACGAGATCGAGCCAATGACGGGCCCAGTGTTCGCCGTAATGCGGAGAGGCGAGCAGCCGATCAACGACCGTTTCCCAGGCCGTGGCGGAGTCGTCGGCCAGAAAGTCATGCATCTCCTGTTCGCTGGGAGGCAGGCCGGTCACGGAATAGCTGGCCCGCCGCAGAAGCGTCGCCTTGTCGGCCTCGCCCGAGCGGGCCAGTCCGCGGGCAGCCAGCCCCGCGTCGATGAACGCATCGACCGGATTGGCCGACGGCTTCCCGGGGGTTGCCGGAGGCTGAGGCCGCTCGAGCGGTCGAAATGCCCAGTGGGCCTCCCACTGGCCGCCGGCGACGATCCACTGTTCGAGAGCGGCAATCTCTTCGGCCTTGAGCCGTGGCCCCTCCGGCGGCATCCGCACGTCGGGATCTCCGGAGCTGATTCGCACCAGCAGTTCACTCCCGGCGGCGTCGCCCGGCACGATCGCCCGCATGCCGCTGTCGAGTTCGGCGGTTGCCGCAGCCGGGTCGTCGAGCCGCAGGCCCGCCTCCTGGGTCTCGGGGCCGTGGCAGGCATAGCAGCGTCGGGCGAGCAGCGGCTGGATATCACGGGCGAAGTCGCTCGCTGCCGCAACGCCCGCCGCCGGCCACAGACAGGCGGCGGCCATCAGCAGTCGCAACGATGTCGCCGAGCGATGCATTGATCCGGAGCCGGAGTGAAAACCGCGGGAGGCGGTTGTCGTGTCGCACTTCGTCCTTGTATTCTAAACGACGCTAAATAAATGGCAACGCATGGCTTTGCCGGGGATGTCGCCACCGGTGGCGAAGGGTTCTCGGCTCGAAAGCTGACTCGAAAGCTGACTTGTTTCATGCCCCGTTCATGCCCCTGACGAACAACCGCATCGAGTCGACGCTGCTTCGCCGGATCAACGAACGGCGATTGCTCGAAGTGATCCAGCAGCAGGGGCCGGCATCGCGAGCGATGCTGACGCGGGCCTCGGGGCTGACTGCACCCACGGTCTCCAAGGCCATCGATTCGCTGCTCAAGCACGGGCTCCTCGAGGAGCTCGACCCGGTCGTGCCCACGCTCGGCCGGCCCGGACGGCTGGTGCGAATGGCGTCCGACACCGCGACCGTGCTCGGCGTGGTGATCGATGCCACGACCTGCTGCGTCGTGGCCGCCGGTCTTGACGGCAAGGTCTGCGACGACGACACCCGTCGCTTTGCCACACCGGTTGACTACGACAGGCTCCTCGACCGGATCACCCGCGAATGTCGTGATCTGCTCGATCTGACGGCCGCCCCGCCACTGGGAGTCGGGGTCAGCGTGCCGGGGCTTGTCAACAAGCGACTTGCGGAGATCGTCTTCTCGCCCAACCTCCACATCCTCGACAAGCGGAACCCGGCCCGTGATCTCGAGGACAGGCTGGGTGTCAACTGTCGTCTGCTTCAGGAGACCGACGGCCTCTGCCTGGCCGAGCGGCTCTGCGGCGAGGCTCGGGGGCTGGACGACTTTGCGATGCTCGACGTGGCCGCAGGGCTGGGGCTGGGCGTGATGAGCGGCGGCGAACTCCTCGGTGGCCACAGCGGCATGGCGGGAGAGATCGGGCACATCACGGTCATGCCCGCCGGCGAGCGCTGCGGCTGCGGCAATCGCGGCTGCCTCGAAACGCTTGCCACCGATGCGGCGGTCGTGCGGATGGTGTCGCAGCAGGAGGGGCGGCGGCTCGACGTGGACGCCGTCGAGACCCTGCTCGCGGAGCGACCGGCCGATTTCACCGGCCCGGTCGGCACGGTCGGCGAATACCTCGCCATCGCCATCGCCGCGGTGATCAACACCTTCAACCCCACGGCCCTGTTCGTGCACGGCAGGCTCCTGCCAGGGTCGCCGGAGCGGTTTGCCCCGGTGCTCGAGCGGGTCCGCCAGCGGACGTTGACCGCATCGCTTGCCGACTGCACGATCACCCCCACCCGTTCGAGCAAACGGCAAGGGGCGGTGGCGGGCATCATCCACCACCTGACCGAGGCGTGGGCCCCGGCGGTTCGCTGACACGCCGTCGCGACTCGGTCCGAAACGCTCAACACAACCCCGGAGACACTGATGTCCCAACCCGCCGCAATCCCCTTCTCGCTCGCCGGCCGCGTGGCCGTCGTGACCGGCTCCTCCAAGGGGCTCGGCCGGGCCACCGCCCGCTGCCTGGGCCGGGCCGGAGCCCGGGTCGCAATCAACTATTTCAACTCGCGGGAGCGGGGGGAGGCCACCCTTGCCGAACTGGAGTCCGAGGGGATCACCGCCACGCTCGCCCACGGCGATGCCTCCACCGAGGCTGGTGTCGACGCGATCTTCACGGCGGCCGAGGGCTCGCTCGGACCGGTCGATATCGTGGTCGCCAACGCCACGCCCGACCAGCCGCTCAAGCCGATCGAGGACTACGACTGGGCCTTCTACCAGCAGATGCTCGACTTTTTCGTGAAGAGCCCGTACCTGCTTGCCCGCCGGGCGTTGCCCTCGATGAAGGCCCGCGGCCACGGCCGGTTTGTGAACATCACCAGCGAGGTCTTCCTGCTCGGCGTGGCTCCCTTCTCCGCCTATGTGGCGGCCAAGGGGGGCCAGACCGGCTGGTCGCGGAGCATGGCCAACGAACTGGCACCCCACGGAATCACCGTCAACATGGTGGCTCCCGGCTGGGTTCCGGTCGAACGGCACGAGAAGGATCCGCAGGCGATGAAGGATGCCTACCTGGCAAGCGTGCCGATGGGTCGCTGGGGCACGCCGGAGGATGTCGGCTGGGCGGTGACCTATCTCGCGAGCGACGAGGCGGCCTTCGTGACCGGCCAGACAATCGCCGTCAACGGCGGCAAAACCGTCTGGTAACCCCCCCAAAAAAATGGGGACGGGAGCGATTTTTCAGCGGGGGTTCAGGCGTCGTAATAGAGGCAGAACTCGAAGGGGTGCGGCCGCAGCCGCATCGGATCGATCTCCTTCGACCGCTTGAACCGGATCCAGGTGCGAATCACGTCTTCGGTGAAGACATCGCCCCGCAGCAGGAACTCGTGGTCACTCTCGAGGGCAGCCACAGCCTCCTCGAGCGAGGCTGGAGCCTTGGGCACATCGGCCAACTCCTCCGGCGGCATGTCGTAGATGTCGCGATCGAGCGGCTCGCCGGGAGAAAGCTTGTTTTGAATGCCGTCGATTGCCGCAAGCAGCAGTGCTGCAAACGCGAAGTAGGGATTGCAGGAAGGGTCGGGACAGCGAAACTCCACCCGCTTCGTCTTGGGACTCGCGGAATACATCGGGATCCGGCAGGCGGCCGACCGATTCCGCTGCGAGTAGGCCAGGTTCACGGGGGCCTCATAGCCGGGCACGAGCCGCTTGTAGCTGTTGGTGGTGGGGTTGGTGAAGGCGAGGATCGCCGGGGCATGGGCGAGAATGCCGCCGATCGCGTGCATCGCCGTTTCGGAGAGCCCCGCGTAGCCGCTGCCGGCGAAGAGCGGCTGCCCGTCCTTCCAGAGCGAGAGGTGGGTGTGCATCCCGGAGCCGTTGTCACCAAAGATCGGCTTGGGCATGAAGGTCGCCGTGCGGCCCGCCTTGGCCGCGGTGTTCTTGACGATGTATTTGTAGAGGCAGAGTTGGTCGGCCATCTTGACCAGATCCGCAAACCGCATGTCGATCTCGCACTGACCTGCTGTAGCCACCTCGTGGTGCTGCGCCTCCACGTCGATCCCGCAGTTGATCATCATCTGCATCATCTCGTTGCGGAGATCCATCAGCTGGTCGGCCGGCGGGCAGGGAAAATAGCCCTCCTTGTGCCGCAGTTTGTGGCCGAGGTTGGGCATCTCGTCAGCTCCTCGGTTCCACTCCGCCTCCACGCTGTCGAGATGATAAAAGGCCTCGTGGGTATTCTGATCGAACCGCACGTCGTCGAACACGAAGAACTCCGCCTCCGGACCGATGAAGCAGGTGTCGGCAATCCGCGTGCTCCTGAGGTAGTTGACCGCCTTGCGGGCCACGTTGCGGGGGTCACGGGAATAGTCCTCGCGGGTGATCGGGTCCTGCACGTTGCCGATCATCACCAGCGTCGGCATCGCTGTGAAGGGATCGACGAAGGCGGTGTCGGGCTGCGGTACCAGCAGCATGTCGCTCTCGTTAATCGACTGCCAGCCACGGATGCTCGAGCCGTCGAAGCCAAAGCCGTCTTCGAAAACCTCCTCCTCGAGCTTCGCCACCGGAATCGTGAAGTGCTGCCAGGTTCCCAGGAAGTCGCTGAACCGCAGATCGACCGCCTTGACCTCCTTCTCGCGGCACATCGCAAGCACTTCGCGGGGCTTCATCGACGGCGACTCCTCGGGGCTGCCACCGCGGCACACCGGCCGCGAATGCGTGTCAGAAATCAATAAATTCGCCGGGCATCCCGGCCTCCAGCGGGTACTATACGCTCTCCGGAGGCCATCCACCTCGGCCAGACCGGACGGACCGGTCCCGTTCCGGCCCAAACGAGTTCGCGAAGGGTTCTTACCGATGCCGGAGCTTTCACGCCGATCGTTCCTCCTCGGCTCGACCGCCGCCGCCACCGCCGCCGCGTGGCCCGCCGCGAGCGTGGCCGCGGAGCGTGGCCGGGCCACGACAATCTCGATCTTCCACACCACCGATCTCCACGGCCACATCCGGCCTACAAAAACCTACGACGGCCTGTCCGACGTGGGCGGCTTCGCCCGCTGTGCCAGCTGCATCCGCGGCTGGCGGAAGGCCCTGCCTGATTCACTGACCCTTGACGTCGGCGACCTCTATCAGGGCACGCCTGCCAGCCACGCCACCAAGGGGAGCCTGATGGTCGACCTGCTCGGCCGACTCGGCTACGACGCCTGGACGCTCGGCAACCACGACTTCGACTGGGGCCCGGAGGTACTCGAGGCCAACCTTGCCGCGTCCAAGCCGGCAGTGCTCACCGGCAACCTCCGCCGCGGAGAGCGAACAGCCGGCGAGTTTGATGGAGCCTGGGAAAAGATTCGCCCCTGGCGGATGCACGATGTCGGTGGTTTCAAGATCGCCGTCGTGGGGCTTGTCACACCGGGGCTCCCCTACTGGCTGCCTCCGGCATTGCTCGGCGGCATCGAGCCGACCGATCCGGCCAAGGCCCTCGCCACGGCGGTCCGCGAGGCCCGCGGCGAGGGGGCCGACGCCGTGGTCGTGACCGGCCACATGGGCTGGCGGTTCCAGGATGACTATGCCAATCCCGTCCGTGAAATTCTCCGCGAGACCGACGATGTCGACATCTACCTCGCCGGCCACTCCCACCAAAACCAGCCCTCCTGGATGCTCCACGACACGCTCTGTTCACAGGCGAGCTACTTCGGCATCCACTGCGGACGGGTCGACCTCACCTTCGACACCGCCAGCCGCAAGCTGGTGCAGCGGCAGGCCTTCACGATCCTGATGGACGACCGCTTCGAGCCCGACCCGCTGGTGATGCAGCTGGCCGAGCCGGCGCTGGCGGCCTCTGATGCCGAGCTGGCCCGCACCGTCTGCCGGGTGGCCGGTCCGATCACCGCCCGCGGCCGTGGCTGCCCGCTGGTGGTGCTGTTGTGCGAAGCCTTCGCGGCGGCACTTGCCAAGCAGAAGGCTCCGGTCAACGGGGTCTTCCACGGCTCCTTCGGCACCGGCACGATCCCCGCCGGCGAACTGACGGTGGCCGATTGCTGGAAGATCATTCCCTATGAAAACACGCTGGTCGTTGCCGAGCTGACCGGCCGGCAGCTGGTGGACGTGGTTCGTGAGGATGCCGACGTGCGGCGGTCGGACCGGACGCTGTGGCCCTTCGAGATTTCGCTCGACCCCCAGGGCCGGCCCGAACGGTTTCTCTTTGCCGGCAAGCCGGTCGACCCCGAGCGGCGGTTCCGGATCGCCTTCAACAGTTACGACGCCCAGTCAGGGGGCCGTCGGTACCTCAAGCTCCGCCGGCTGCTGGAGTCGGCCGAAGCGAAGCGAAAGACAATTCCGATCGGCACCCGCGAGGCCCTGATCGACTACTGCCTCGACCAGGGCGAGATCGGCTGACCCCCCCAAAAAAATGGGGACGGGAGCGATTTTTCCACGCGGCCGCGACGCTTCCCGGCCTAGACCACAGTCTCGAGCGTGGCCTCGCCACCGGCGATCGTGAGCCGGCCGCCAAGGAGGCTGCCGCCGAGCACGACGCACAGCCGCCCGGAGGGCTCATCGCTCTTGACGACCTCGTAGCTGCCCGCGTCGACCCGCCGGGCATGGCCGCGGCCACCAGAGACCGGCCCCGCGACGTGATCGAGCCAGGCCAGCCGATGCGGCTGGAGGCCCACTGCCGCGACCGGATGCCCTGCTGCGGGAATCGCTGCCAGTCGCCAGCTGCGGCAGGCCTGGCCCTCCTCGAGGAGAAGATCGAAGTGCCGGCCGGCGGGATCGTCCGGGGCCCCCACGTGCTCGAGCAGGACAAAGCGGGGCATGGCCGAACTCAGTAGTCCCCGCCACCGGCGGCTGCGGGCACCGCGGGGCGAACATCCAACGGCTTGGGCTTGTGTCGCACCGCCCGACGGGCCACCTCGTCGACCAGCTGCATGACCGCCTCTTCCAGCGGCATCGCCCCGAGATCCCCCTCGACGCGGTCGCGAAGGCTGACCGTGCCGGCCGCCTCGTCGCGGGGACCGCACACGGCCATCATCGGCACGAGCTCCAGCTGTGCCTGGCGAATCTTCGCACCAAGTTTCTCCGCGGCGAGATCGACCGTGGCCCGCAGACCCGCCTCCTCGAGCCTCGCCTTGATGCGGCGGGCATAGTCCTCGCTCTTGGCACTCACCGGAATCACCCGCACCTGCTCCGGTGCCAACCACAGCGGGAAAGCCCCCGCAAAGTGCTCGATCAGCACCCCCACGAACCGCTCCAGGCTGCCCAGCGGCGCCCGGTGGATCATGACCGGCGTGTGGCGGCCGTTGTCGGCCCCGACGTATTCCAGGCCAAACCGCTCCGGGCTCGGCAGGTTGTAGTCGAGCTGCACTGTGCCGAGCTGCCACTCGCGGCCGAGCGAATCGGCCACCACAAAGTCGATCTTGGGCCCGTAGAAGGCCGCCTCCCCCGGCTCAGGCTCGCAGCCGGGAAGTTTCATGCGGCGGGCCACACGCTCGATCGCGGCCTCCGCCTCGTCCCACCGCTCCGGCGGCCCGACATACTTGTCCTCGGCGGGATCGCGAAATCCCAGCCGCACCCGGAAGTTGTCAAAGGCCAGGCTCTCGAGCACCGCGAGGGTGAACTCGATGCAGCCGGCCACCTCCTGTTCGACCTGCTCGGGCGTGCAAAAGATGTGGGCGTCGTCCTGGGTGAAGCCACGAACCCGGGTCATGCCGCCAAGCTCCCCCGACTGTTCGTAGCGATAGCCCGTCCCAACCCCCGCCAGCCGCAGCGGCAGGTCGCGGTAGCTGCGGGGCCGGGCCTTGTAGATCATCGTGTGGTGCGGGCAGTTCATCGGCTTGAGCAGATACTGCTCGTCCTCCGACTGCAGAATCGGCCGAAACTGGCTCTCGGCGTAGTAGGGATAGTGGCCCGAGATCTTGTAGAGATCGACCTTGCCGATGTGGGGCGTGTAGACGGGCTCGTAGCCCCGCCGGGCAAGCTCCTCCCGCACGAAGCCCTCGAGCACGCCGCGGATCGTGGCCCCCTTGGGCATCCAGAGCACGAGCCCCGAGCCGACCAGGGGGCTGGTGGTGAACAGGTCGAGCTGCTTGCCAAGCAGGCGGTGGTCCCGCTTGCGGGCCTCTTCAAGCCGGGCGAGGTAGGCGTCGAGATCCTCCTGGGAGAACCAGGCCGTGCCGTAGAGACGCTGCAGCTGCTCGCGGCTGGCATCCCCTTTCCAGTAGGCCCCGGCGAGGCTCGTGAGCTTGAACGCAGCGATGCAGCCAGGGCCGGGCACGTGGGGCCCGCGACAGAGGTCGAGAAACTCGCCCTGCCGGTAAAACGAGAGCGTGGGATGATCGGCCAGGCCGGTCTCGATGTGCTCCACCTTCAACGGCTGATGGAGATCGCGGACGACGCCGATCGCCTCCTCACGGCCCAACTCCAGCCGCTCGAAGGCCTCGTCGGCCTCGATGATCTTCCGCATCTCCTCCTCGATCCGCGGCAGGTCGTCCTCGGTGATCGGCTGCTGTGCCCGCATGTCGTAGTAAAAGCCCTCGCCCACCGTCGGCCCGAAGGCCAGTTCAACGCCGTCGAACAGCCGCATCACCGCCCGGGCCATCACGTGGGCCGCGGAATGCCGCATCACCGGCAGGGCCCGCGAGTCGCCCGCATACAGCGGCTCGATGGTCGCCACGCCCTCCGGCACGGGGGCATCGAGGCCGACCGTCTTGCCATCGAGCACCGCGGCGATCGGTCCCGGCTTCTGAGGCAGGTCAGCGAGGCAGTCGGCAACCCGGCAACCCGCCGGGTAATCTCGAGGAGATCGGTCGGCAAGGCGAACGGTGGGCATGCGGGCTCCTTGGCGGGCTGCGGGCTCGGCAGGCAACGGCTGCAAGGCCCGCCACGAACACCGTGAGTATCGGAAGCCGGCTGGCGGCGAACAAGTGCGAGACGAACCCGCAGGAGCGGCAGCAGCGATGCCTGGGCGAACGATCCGGCTTCCACGCGGCCTTGGGCCGGGTGGAATTTTCGTGGCGCTTCTCGTCGCGGCCGCCTCGCTTTTGGGGGAGTGCCGCGAACGGTTCGGCTTCAGCCCGCCTGCGGCTCCGGCAGGCCTCGCCACATGGCAGGTGGCGATCGTGCACGATGGCGATACCGTCACCTGCCGCGATTCGCTGGGTCGCGAGACGAAGATTCGTCTGAAGGGCATTGACGCCCCGGAGTTTGCCCAGCCCCACGGCCGGGCGGCGACCGCGGCCCTCGAGCGGGCGGTCGGGGGCCGCCGCGTGGGCGTGGAGGGGAAGGCCCGCGATCGCTTCGGGCGGCTGCTGGGCACGCTCTGGTTGGAGGGCGACAACATCAATCGCCGCATGGTCGCCGAGGGCCACGCCTGGGTCTTTGACGGCTACGCTCCCGACGGCGATCTGCTGGCCGCCGAACGCCAGGCCCGCCGCGGCCGACGCGGGCTGTGGGCGGCGGACGATCCGATCCCACCGAGAGAGTGGCGGCAGGCTCACCCCCGGGAGTGACCGGCAGGATTCCAGCCGCCTGGCAGGGTATTCTCTGCTGCAGTCCGTCGACCGCGTCGGCGTCTCCCGAACCGAGTGGTGCCATGACCCCATGACCCCATGACCCCATGACCCCATGACCCCATGACTGCCATGACTCCCATGACTCCCATGACTCCCGAAAACTCCGACCACGCCTGCAGCCCTTCGAGCAACGGCAGCCAGCCGACCCTGACGCCCTACGAAGCCGAGCAGGTCCGCCGTATCGCCGCCTGGAAAAGCACCGGCCCGAGCCGGATCACCGCCGCGATCGATGCCGTGACCGTGCCGATCGCCTGGGCGGTGCGGAGGGTTGTGCCCCGCAGCGTCGTCCGCCGGGCAATCGACCTGATCGATCGGCTGGCCGAAACGCGGATGAGCTCCTGGAAAAAGACCCATCTTGCCGACGGCGGCTGGGACCTGCCGGCCCTGCGGCGGGCACCGCTGGAGGAATGCGACCGCCTGGCGATGGCGGTGATCCGCGAGGCGGAACACATCAGCGCCGGACGCGGCCTGGTGATGCGGCAGTTCGGCAGCGCCGTGGTGGGCCGGCTACCGTTTCAGCTGGTGACCACCTTCACGATGATCACCAAGCTCGCCCACTGCTACGGCTACGCGCTCGACCGCCCGGTCGACCGGGCGATGCTCTTCGACCTGCTCGACCTTGGTCTCACCGAGCAGCCGCCGCAGCGGGGGGCGATCCTGGAGCGGCTGCACGCCGCACTCGACGCGCCCGATGGCGGCGGACTCGACTCCGACACCCTCGCCGTGCAGGCCGGACGCGACGTCGTGGCCGACGAACTGGCCGACGAACTCGTCGCGAGGATTCCGCTGGTGGGCGGCATGGTCGGCTTCATCACCGACCGCACCTTCCTGGAGACGGCCGGCGAGTCGGCAATGCGGTTTTTCCAGGAGCGTCACCTCCGCGATGCCGGTCGGGTGGCGGCGATCGCTCCAAGCGGCGAGGGCCGACGGAAGTCGACTGCCGCCGAACTCGGCCACGCCCTCGGCCAGACGCTCTACGCCGGTGGGGCGATCGTCGGCTTCACGGCGACCTTCCCGGTGGCGGCCACCGGCCGGGTGCTTTCCTGGTGGCGGGGGCCGATCGCCGTCGGAGCCGCCGACGGCTCAGCCGCCGCCCTCCGCACCGCCCGCGGCCTGCTTGACTCGGCGGAGCGTGTGCGCGAGACTTCAGGCACGCAAGTCGTCCACGATCCAGCACGTGGTATGGCTTTGCGGGCGATTAGCTCAGTTGGTTAGAGCACCAGCTCGACAAGCTGGGGGTCAAAGGTTCGAGTCCTTTATCGCCCACTGTTGGCTTCATGATGCCCGGCGTGCGGCTGATCCTGTTCACCGTTTTGTGGACGGCAATATGGGCCGCGGCGTTGCCGCGGCTGCCACGACGGCTGGAACTGCTCGCCGGACTGATCCCCTTCGCCGCCTTTGGCCTGCGGGTCTTTGCCGGATTCTTCGTGGGCGTGCCCGATGACGATCCTCTCCGCGGGGCGGTCGGGCCTCTGCTCGACTGGGTGGGTGGCAGCGGCGGAATGGCCGGCCTGCCCCCCTACCAATGGGTCCTCGATGCAACCGTGGCCCTCGGATTGGTCTGGTTTGCCTCGGCCTTCGACATTCCCCGGCAGAGCCGGCTGGCCACCGCGGCAATCATTCCCGCGGTGGCCGCGGCAAGCCTCGCGAGCCTGCATGTGGCCGGCCTGCCACCTCAGCAGTGGCTCGCACGGCACCTCCCCGCCCCGCTGTGTGCAGCGGCGGTCGGCCTGGGAATCGCCGTGGTGATCCGCTGGACCCCCGGCCCGCTGGCGGTGCCCCTGCGACGGCGGGCCGCCGCGGTGGCGATGCTCGCCGTGCCCGCGGTGGCAACGATCGGCTGGGTAGCGAGGCAGTCTGTATCACGGCTGCCCGTCGAGCAGATCGCCCAGGCGGAGTCGGTGATCGCCTTGACTGCCGGCGGACTCGCGGGCCTGGCGGCCTGGCGATTCGGTGGCTTCACACGGCCACGGAGCCGCTGGCTCTTCGGCCTGGTCGTCGGGGTGGCCACGGGAGCGAGCGTGTCACTCTCAGGAGGCGTGTCCAGGCATGACCAGCCGCACGAGCCAGTGCGGCTGCGGCAACACCGGCAGGCTGACCGTTGAGAAGAGACGGACATCCAGCGGGATCGCCGCATGACGCAACACCGCAAGCACGCCGCCGGCCTGACGGGCCGACCGTGACAGCGGTACAAGCGAGCGGACGCTCGCCAGCGAGAGCGTGATACCCCGCTCGGAAGCCACGATTTCGACCGGCAGGCCATCGAGCGTGCCCGTGAGCCTGCCGGTCGGGATCAGTTTGGGGACGAGGCGTCTCGCGTGCGAATCTTGATCGTGCCACTGAGCACCCATTCGGCATGCTGGGCCCCCGCACCGGTCTGGCTCGGGATTTTGATGTGCATGTCGTCAAACTCGTAGGTGATCTCGGCGTTTCGCCCGGTCAGGCGGTCATAGAGCCCGATGGCAAGATCGGGCCAGGAAAGGCTGTCTGCGTCGGCCATGGTTGTCACTCCGTGGAATCTCGGGGATAAGGATAAAGGACGTGCAAACGTTCGGCCCTCGAGCAGGCCGGTTGCAAGAGTGTAGGGTTTGGTCGCCCGCAAGCAAATCAGGCACCTTCAGACACGGTTCCCGCTCGCGCACGGTCGACCACCAAGCCCGACGACTCAGGCCCCCGCGGCTGCGTGCGATGATCGATGGGCTTGCCGTGCTCGGAGTGCTTGCGGCCTTCCGCTGGACTGACCGCAGCCGGCAGCCGGCTGAATGATCTCCCCCTTCGACTGTCCCGCCTTCCGACCCTGCCGCCATCCGCGTGTTCCCAGCCCACCGCTTCCAGAATCGTTTCAACATGCCGCTGGCATGGCAGATCGCGGGAACATTCTCGCTGCTCGTCGCCGCCCCGGGGTCTGCTGCCGATCCTTGGAGCGAGTGGACTCCCTCGCTGGCGATCACCGACCGGCCCGCGGTCTGCCGGCGGGTGGTCGAGGCCTTTCCGTTGGTGCCGGCTGCAGCCGGCGGGGGCCTGCCCGACGACACGCTCGAAAGCCTGCTGGCTGCGAACGACCTGGCCTGGCGGATCGAAACAAGTGACGCGGCCGCTGCGGAGTTTCGACGGCTCTTCACGAGCGAACAGACCTCGCCACAGCTGGCCGCATTTTTCCGGTCCATCGAGGCGGTCGCTCGGGCGATGCCGCGGGCCGACGCGGCCGGCCAGGAGCAGCTGCGGGAACTCCTCGGCAGGCAGGTGCGACACTTCGTCGGCGAATGGTGGCGATGGCGGCGGGGCGGCCCGACGCCACGAGGCCGGCCCGCTTTCCCCGTCTACGGGCTGCCCGACTACCTCCGTGTGATGGCCGAGGCGATGCGGCTTGCGGCCGACGAACGGGCCGCCCTGGCCGAAGTGCTCTACGACCTCTTCGCCTGGAACCACGAGCAGGCTGAGCCGGACGTGCAGATGGACCACCTCAAGGCGATGGTCTCGTTTCTGCCCTGGGTGCCCACGCTGCTGGAGGGCGACGAGCAGGAGGCGATGATCGGCCGCGTGGCAGCGTATGTCGACGCCCTCGTCCGCTGCGGAAAAACCTTTTCCGCCGACGGGGCGATCATCCACCACGGCATCTGGCACTACGCCTATGCCAGCTACTCTCTGCCCCGGTTTCTCGATGCCCTCGTCCGCTGGCGCACGGCGGGGCTCTCACTCTCGTCGGCCTCGCGTGACCACCTGCGGCGGGCGGCAATGGTGGCGGCGGTGCTCGCCGACAACGCAGGCGGCGTGGCTCCCTTCAACGTCGCCGGCCGCTCCGGTAACCTCCCGACAATCGAGCGGATGACCGTCGATCTTCTGCGGACTGCCGCCCTCTTGGGTCCAGACGAGTCTCCAGACGAGTCCCCAGACGAGTCCCCCGACGAGCCCGGCGAGCCCGGCGGCGGGGTCTGGCTGCCCGCCGCGGAGGTGCTCGCGGCCATGTATCCCGAGGCTGCCCGCGGCGAGGCCTTCGCGCATGTTCCACGCTCGCGGCAGCCACTGGTGGGCATCTGGCCGGTCAATCGCGGCGGGACGATGATCGTTCGTCGGCCCGGCTGGACCGCGGTGGTCAGCGGCCTTTCGCCTTTTACCGGCAAGCACGAGATCTACACCTGGACGCAGGCCAACAACTACTCGATTTTCGTCCGCCGCGGCGGACTGGTGATCGCCACGGACGACGGCAACGCCCGGGAGCCGGGGCTCGGCTACGGTCTCGAGCAGGGCTTCGACTGGTCGCTGATCCCCGGAGCCACTTCGGAGACTCGCCCCGCCTCGAGGCTCTTCAGCCGCAGGCACAACACCTTCGTGACCAACAGCGGCATGGCGGTGGCCTCGAGCCTGGGCGATGCGGGCTGCTGGGCCCTCGAGCAGATCGTCGGCCCCGGGCCGGCATTCCGCAAAAGTCTCCACGCCGTCGGTGGGCGAATGACGATGGTCATCAGCGGGATCATGCCGGACGACCCCGCCAAGCCGCGGCCGCGGGTGGCCGGCATTCCCGCCTCATCGGCCGACGCGACGCCGGCGACCACGCTCTTTCAATGGCCGGCAGCCGCGGCCGAGGAAGACCGCGACCCGGCACGCCAGGCGGCCCCGACGGTGTGCGAGCATCCCGGCGGCGGCCGATCGGTGCGGGATCGTCACGGCACGGTCTACTGCGTGCATCCGGACAGCGGCGGCATGTTGCAGACGGCGCGACGGCTGCAATCACAACTGCTGCTCTACGATCGCCATCTCCGCGAGGGCGAGACCTCGCCGATCGACTGGAAGCGGTGGACGGTGTCGGGCGAGCCGCTGCCCGCGGCGGATCTGGCGAGCATCTCCGGCCGCTACGTTCCTCGCGAGGGCTGGTTTGACCTGGCCTGGATCGAACACCCGCCGGAGCCGGACGGGACGGCACCCGCCACGATCTACTCCATCCTGCCGGGTGCGTCCGACGAAGAGACGGCGGCCTTTGCCGAATCGCTCAGCGGCTCACAGCCGGCAATTCGCGTGGTGGCCGCACGTGGCGGGCTGCATGCCCTCACCCACCCCGAGAGCGGCGTGATCACGCTGGCAATTTTCGATCCCGCCGAGCCATTGCCCGCAGGGCTGCCAATCGAGCGAGCCAGCCGTCCCTGCACGCTCACGCTACGGCCCCGCGAGGACGGCTTCGAACTGGCCGCCGCATGGCTCCCCCCTGAACCGCTCCTGCTCACCCTGCGGCAGCCGACCACGATCGATGCCGAGCGTTTGTCGCTGCCATGGAGCGAACTTCCGGTGAAGGTGGCTCTCCCCTTTTTCCGGCATTGAACAATCTGCGGCCCGACGACCTATACTTCGCCCTGGCGACGGCGACGGAATCGATCGACCGAGGAGTGGTGTGATGGGCTTCATTCGTGGCGTGCTGGCCCTGCTCGGCAGGCTGATGATCGCGACGATCTTCCTGGTAAGCGCCGTCGGGAAGGTGCCCACCTTCGCGGGAGTCGTGGAGGGCATGAAGGCCAAGGGCATGCAGATGGAGGGCTTCCCGCTGACGGAAGTGCTCCTCGCCGGGGCGATCGGCTTCATGATCCTCGGTGGGATATCGGTGGCGATCGGCTTCAAGGCCCGCCTCGGGGCCTTCCTGCTGCTGGTGTTTCTCGCGGCGGCCACCTACTACTACCACGACTTCTGGAACCTCCCGGCCGAAGCGCGGCAGGAACAGTTGATTCAGTTCATGAAAAACCTCGCCCTCGGTGGCGCGATGGTCTTCATCGTCGCGGTGGGGGCCGGGCCGGGCAGCATCGACGCGTCAATCCGGCGACGGCGGGAACTGGCGGCCGATGCCGACGAGGCCGCTAGCCCCGGCCATACCGCCGCATGAACCGCTGCTCGGCGGCGGCATCGCCCACGAGCACAAGGTCGTCGCCGGGGTCGAGTTTTCTTTCGGAGTCGGGGTTGCCATCGAAGTGGTCGTCGCGGCCCACCGCGATCACGCTGCAGCCGGTGCCGCGGCGGATGCCGGCCTCGGCGAGCGTGCGGCCCCAGAGTTCCCGCGGGGTGTCGAGCCGGAAGACATGCAGCCCCTCGGCCACCGTCAGGATGTCGATCCGCCGCAGCAGGTTGTAGATCATGGTCGAGGCGAAGGTCGCGTAGGAGACCACGAAGTCGGCTCCGGCACGGTGCAGGGTTTCGATGTTCCGCTCGCGGTTGGAGCGGGCGATGATCTGCACGTCTGGCCGCAGCTTGCGGCAATAGAGCGTGAGGTAGATGTTGGTGTCGTCGTCGTGGGTGGTGATCATCACCGCCGAGCAGTCGTCGAGGCCGGCCGCCTCGAGCACCGCCCGCTCGGCGGCATCGCCATGGACACTGCGGGCGGATCGAGGATCCGTGCGGCGTTCTTCTCCACCAGGCGGTAGTCCTGCCCCTCGGCGGCTAGGGCCGCCGCCGCGGCTCTCCCCACCCGACCACCGCCGATGATCACCGCCAGGCCAGAGGCCTTCGAAGGCAGCCCGAAGAGTTCGTCATAGCGGGCGAGCTGCTCGCGGCTGCCGGCAAGCACCAACAGGCTCGAGCCGTGCAGGAGCGTGTCGGGGCCGGCGTTCCGAAAGTGCCCGCGATACCAGACCCCCACGGCGCTGGCACCGGTCGCCTGCCTGAGGCCGATCTCGCCGAGCGTGCGTCCCACCAGCGGCGTGGCCTTGGCGGAGGCCTCGGCGATGAGCAGGTCGTCGAAGCGGCCCACCACGCGGCTGCGGCCGTCGCGGCCGAGCAGCCGCCGGGCCATCGCCTCGCCGAGCATCCGGCCCAGCTGCAGGACCTGCGTGCAGCCGGCCATCGTGAGGATGTCGATCGTGGCTTCGCTTGCGGCGGTGGCCACGATCGGGATCGCGGCGTTCACCTCGCGGACGGTGAAGGTGACGTTGGTGTTGGTGGTGTCGCCGAGCGTGGTG
Source organism: uncultured Chitinophagaceae bacterium (assembly GCA_964600785.1). Classification (GTDB taxonomy): domain Bacteria; phylum Planctomycetota; class Planctomycetia; order Pirellulales; family UBA1268; genus M30B53. Next base: position 53,695 of record CAZRKH010000091.1, on the reverse strand, counting down.
GCCACCAACGCCGCCTGCGAGATGCGGGCATTCCGGTAGGTCGCCGGATCATCGAGCGGCCCGACCATCACCCGGTAGCCCGCATCGAGTATCCGGCCGGCCTCGACATGATCCTCGACCACCAGGCAGTGCTCGATACCGCCGGAGGTCAGCAGCCGCACGAGCGACTCCTCCACCGGTCCCAGACGAGTGAGCACGACATGGTCGCGAACCTCGGCGGGAATCTTTCGCGGCGTGCCGGCCGCCTCGCTCGCCTCCATCCACGGCAGGAAAAAGAACTGAATGAAAGTAAACGGCAGCAGCACCAGGAGGAAGATCGTGCCGGTGATCAGCACGACGATCGTGAACAGCCGCCCGGCGTCGGACTCGAAGGTGATGTCGCCGAAGCCGAGCGTCGACATCGTGACGAAGGTCCAATAGACCGACGTGACCCAGGAATGCTGCTGCCCCTCTCGGGCCATCAGCCAGTGGAAGATCACACTGAAGACGGCCAAGAGCCCGATGAAGACCCCCGCCATCCAGCCCAGCAGCCGCAGATTTCGCCGCTGCCGCCGGGTGCGGGCCAGCGACGCGAGGATGCCCACGAAAAACCGCATTGATCCGCTCCGGGATGCCGTGCGGGATGCCGTCGGGCCACGCCGGCCTCCCTCGCTGCAAGGGTACCCCATCGGTGAACCATCCGCGTCGTCGCCGCGTATCGACCGGCGGAGCGTCATGGCACCGTCGTCATGACCGACACAGCCCGCACCCCTTGCAGGCATTCCGCCATGGCCACCACCGAACCGATTCGCCGCCTGATCGACGAGCGAGACCGACTCGCCCGCGAGATCGACATCTCACGCATTCGCTACGGCAGGCCATCCTCGATGCAGCTGATGCGGCTCGACTGGTACCAACGGCGGCTCGAGCGGGCCCGCGACGGGGTGTTCAGCCGCCTCACCGTGGCTGACTCAGGCTCCGCCGGGTCACCCAGCGACGATAGCCGAACATCACCAGCAGGTTTGGCCGGGAGAACAGCAGCCGTGTAAGCAGCCCACGCCAGCCGGGCCGGTGGGCAAACTCGATGTGTTCGTCGATTTCCGTGCGATCGGCAGCGAGTGGCGTGAAGGTATGCGTGTGTTCCCATCTGGCCGCCGGGCCCTCGGCCTGGATGTCGGTGAAGCCGCGGTCGGTGACGTCGCGGTGGACCGCCTTCCAGGGAATCGGTAGCGGACCGAGCCAGAGCGTGAAACGTGAGACGGATCCCTCGGCCATCGGCTCGATTTCGTGCAGCTGCACGAAGGTCGGCGGGGGCGTGAGCTTCTTGAGAGCCGAGGTGTCGCGGTGGAAGTCCCGCACCGCCTCGAGCGGCGCGTCGACAGTGAAGCGGTAGTCGAAGATGGGCATCGGGGCGGTGGGGCTTTGAACGATGGCGGCGATTGGGGCGGGTGCCGGGGTATGGTAGACGGCGACCCCGAGGGCCACCATGACCGCACGCCGCAGGCTCCGCATCACCGGCATCGTGCAGGGGGTCGGCTTTCGTCCCTTCATCTGGCGGCTGGCCCGTCGTCACGGCCTGTCTGGCTGGGTGGAGAACGATGCCGATGGCGTGACGATCGAGGTCGAGGGGGAGCCGCAGAGCATTGCGGAATTCAGCGCGGCGATCGGCCGCGAGCGGCCGCCTTTGGCGGTGATCGAGGCGATGCACCAACAGCCGCTTTCTCCGCTGGGCGTCGAGGAGGGCTTTGCGATCCTGGCAAGCGGCCGCCACGGTGACCCGATCGCCGAGGGGCATGCCACGCTGCCACCCGACATCGCCACCTGCCCCGCCTGTGCCGCCGAGGTCGCCGATGCCACCGCCCGCCGCCACCGTTACCCGTTCACCAACTGCACCGACTGCGGCCCCCGCTACACGATCATCACCGCCCTGCCCTATGACCGTCCGCGGACCACGATGGACCGCTTTGCGATGTGCGAGGCCTGCCGTAGCGAATACACCGACCCCGCCGACCGCCGCTTCCACGCCCAGCCGATTGCCTGCCCGGACTGCGGGCCGGTGGTCTGGCTGGCCGCGGCTGACGAGGCCGGAGGCCTGACCATCGAACGGCCCGCCGCCGGCCGCCTCGGCGAGACGGCGATTGCCGACGCCCGCTCGCGGCTGCTGGCCGGCGGGATTCTGGCGATCAAGGGTCTCGGCGGCTTTCATCTCGCCTGCGACGCGACCAACCCGCAGGCGGTCGCCCGGCTGCGGGCCCGCAAGGGCCGCGGCAGCAAGCCGCTGGCGGTGATGGCAGACTCCCTGGCGACGGCCCGCAGGCTGGCCGCGATCAGCGAGCAAGAGGCCCGTCTGCTGACCGATCCGGCCAAAGCAATCGTGCTGCTCAAAATGCCGCACGGCGAAGGGGTGCCGCACGGCGAAGGGAGGCCGCACGGCGAAGGGCTCGTCGTGGCCGAACTGGCCGCCGCGGGCAACGGCTTTCTCGGCGTGATGCTCCCCTACACACCGCTGCACGCGATGCTCTGTGAGGGCCTGCCACCGCTGGTGATGACCTCAGGCAACCTTTCGGAGGAGCCGATCGCCCGCGAGAATCGAGAGGCCGTGACACGCCTGGCCGGACTGGCCGACGCCTTCCTGCTGCATGACCGGCCGATCCACGTCGCCTGCGACGACTCGGTGGTGCGGTGCGTGGCGGGAACGGCGGTGCCGGTCCGCCGCAGCCGCGGCTTCGCCCCGCTGCCGATCCGGCTCGCCGATGACGGCCCGGCGGTGCTCGCCGTGGGCGGGGAACTCAAGGCCACGCTCTGCCTGGCACGCGGCCGCGAGGCGATCCTCAGCCAGCATATCGGCGACCTTGGCAGCCCGGAGTCACTCGAGGCGCTCTCCGGCGCCGCCGAGCATCTGATGAAGCTCTTCGGGATTGCTCCTGAGCGGGTGGCCGCCGATCTGCACCCCGGCTATCTCTCGACTGGCTGGGCCCGCGAATTTGCCACGGCCCGAGGGATTCCGCTGGTGCAGCTGCAGCACCACGAGGCCCATGCGGCCTCGCTTCTGGCCGAACACGGCCTGGGCATCTCCGCCGGAGCCGTGGTGGTGGCCTGCTTCGATGGCACCGGCTATGCCCGTGACGGCACGATCGCCGGCGGTGAGTTTTTCGTGGTCGAGCGGGGCCGGGCCCGGCTGGCGGCCCGCCTGGCTCCCTTTCCGCTGCCCGGGGGCGATGCAGCGATTCGCCATCCCTGGCGAACCGCCCTGGCGGTGGCGTCCGCGGCTGGCATCATGCCCGCCGCCGACAGGTGCCGGCTCTGGCCGGGAGGGCCGCCCGCGGGCCCCCGGGAACTGGCTGTGGTTCACCGCCAGCTGGCCAGCGGCTTCAACTGCCTGCCCACGACGAGCATGGGCCGCCTGTTTGATGCGGTCGCCTCGATCACGGGTCTCTGCCACCATGCCCACTACGAAGCCGAGCCGGCGATGCGGCTGGAGGCGGCCGCAAGCGGGAATCCGGCCGGCAGCGGAAAGCTCCGCTACGCCTTCTCCCTGCCCGAGGCAGCCGACAAAAATAGCACGAGCACGCATCCAGCCGGCACCCACGCAGGGGCTTCTGACGCGGTGTTCTCACTCGGCTGGCAGCAACTCATCGACACGATGACCCGCGATGCGGCCGCCGGCGAGCCGCCGGAAGCCATTGCGGCGGCCTTCCATCAAGCGGTGGCCGATGGAATCGCGGCGGTGGCCGTTCGTCTCGCGGCGGGCTGTGCCGCCGAAGCCGTGGGCCTGACGGGTGGCGTCTTTCAAAATGCGCGGCTCACGGAGCTGACAATCGCCCGGCTCGACCAGGCGGGCCTCGCGGTGCTCACCCACCACCGCGTGCCCCCCAACGACGGCGGGCTCTCGCTGGGCCAAGCGGTGCTGGCACGACGGTGAAAAGGCGACTGCGACCCGCCCCTCGGCGGCTCAATACTCTACGCGGGTGATTCGCCCAAGACTGCGGGCTACAATCCGATTGGCGTCCAGACCTAATTTGATGCCGTCGCACGCCAACTACTTCAAGCCAAGTATCGTTCAGAGGACGGAATGCATTTCAAAGGCAGGCGGAGAACCTCGGCCGAGGGTGGCAAGCCGCAGGCTGCGTTGCCGCAGGCTGTGTTGGTGTTGCTCGGCCTGTCAGTCGTTGGTCAACTCGCTGTGGCCGATGACACCGCGGCGATTCATGCCGCCTCCAAGGCCTATCGCGAGGCGGTTGAGGCGGGGGATGGCCGCACCCTCGCCTCGCTGTGGATGCCCGAGGGCGACATCGTCGATGCCGATGGCAACCGGATTCCCGCCGGCGAGGTGGCCGCAGCGGCCGGTGCCGCCGCCCTGCCCCGCATCCGAATGACCGAAACGTCGATCCGCTTTCTCGGGCCGGACACCGCCATCGAGGACGGCAGCGTGGAGATTCTGCCTCCCGAGGGTGAGCCGCTGCGGGGACGATTCGCGGCGACCTGGGTTCGCCACGAAGGCCGCTGGAAACTCGCCGCGGTGCGGGAGGCTGCCGTCGAACCGGCAGACGGCCGAGCGACCCTGGCCGATCTCGACTGGATGACCGGCAGCTGGCGGGTGGTCGACGACGCCGACGGCGACGACTCGGCCGAGAACGGAGCCGGCCCGGCGATCGAGGTTGCCGCCCGCTGGAACGAGAGCCGCAGCTACCTGGTTCGCGTGATGAAGATCACCCGCTCGGCCGAGGCTCCGCCGATGCGGGTCACGCAGTGGATCGGCTGGGATCCGATCGGCAAAACGATCCACTCCTGGAAGTTCGGCTCCGACGGCACCCGCGGCGAGGCCGAATGGCACCGCGAGGGCCGCAGCTGGGTGGCCGAGGCCCGCACCATCGATCCCGACGGCACACAGCACACCTCGCTGAACATCTACACCCCCGATGGCCCAAACCGCTGCCGATGGCAGTCGCTGCCGACCGACATCGGCGACGACCGCATCCCGCCGGTCGACCTGATCATGCTCCGCAAGTCGGGCAATGCCCCCACGCCGCAAGGATCACGATGACCCGACATGCCCTCACCCGCGCATTGTCCCGCTTCCGGCTCCCCATCGCCGCAGCCGCGACGATTTTTTCCGTCGTGCTTGCCGGAAGCACGGCCGCCGCCGAGCCGGCCGCCGCCGCCGATGACGACCTCGCCCGGCGGGCCGAGATCATGCACGGCGATCGCTGGCAGCGGGCGATCTTCGAGTTTGGCCAGTGGCTCGACAGCCAGCAGATCTACACGCCGCAGGAGGTGGCCCGAATCAAGGCCGACTTCAACGAGCGGGTGATGGCCATGACTGCGGCGGAACTCGAGTATCTCCTCGACGACCTCGACGCCAAGCTCGCGATCCTGGAAACCCCCGAGGCCCGCGACGCCAAGGCCTGGCTGGGGGAGTATCTCTCGGTGATGTCCGACCGCAAGCGGGCGACGGAGCTCCGCCAGCTTCCCGACGCCGCGTCGATGTCGGCGGCCCAGCTGCAGCAGGAGATCGACCGGATCGGCCGGAAGCGGGCCACCCTCGGCCAGCGTCAGCAGGCCTTCGACGAGCGACGGCAGGCCCTTGCCGAGGCGGCCGACACCAACCGCCAGCAGACAGCCGCCGCCTCCGCGGCCGCGGCCGCCTCCCGTAGCCGCGCCGCGGCCTACTCCCCCTACCGCGGCGGCAACGCCGATGGCTCGCCGCCGTTCTCCGACACCCAGCGTTCCTCGGGCATGAATATCGGTGTCGGGCCGTTCGGGGCGTTTGTGAACTTCAATCTGGGCTCTTTCTGAGCTCGACTCGGCAGCCGAAACGCTTTCAAGGCCCCGGGCCGGCACGACCGATATCATCGATACGACCCGCAGGGTCGATTCGCCAGGAGAATCGTCCGCACACGCAGCCCTCGCCGCAGGACACCGACCGATGAACCGCCAGCAGACGAGCCCGCTTTCGGCCGCCCGGGTTGCCTGCGGCTGCCTGCTGGTCTGCCTGGCGTCGTCGCCTGCCGGGGCCGATCCGGGTGATCCGTCCGCCTCTCCCCTGCCGCCACCGCCGGGAGCCAGCGGGGCGGTCGACATCGACGGCGGCGGCCAGATCGAGGCGGTGATTCCGGTCGGACCGGGCCCGAACTATCCCCGCGTTCCGCGGGGGATCACCCAGCCGCCGGAGCCCTTCAAGCCCGAACCGGTGGTCAGAATCGAATCATTCTCGCCGGTGGCCGGGGAGGCCGAACCGCTGCCCCTCGGCGGCCGGCTGGGGCAGCCCGAGGCGATCATTCCCGAGCCGGCCGACGGGATGACGATCGCCGAGGCGATCGAGCGGCTCTTGAGCCAGAACCTCGAACTCCGCGCCCAGGAAATGGAAATATCAAAAGCCAGGGCCGACCTGCTGACCGCCGGCCTGCGGGGCAATCCCCTGATCTACACCGACGCCTCGATGGTGCCGTATGGCAATTTCGCCGGCAGCGGTGGCGGGCCGACGCAGTACGACGCCAACATCACGCTGCCGCTCGACATCAACAACAAGCGGCAGCGGCGGATCGACGTGGCAACCCGTGCCCAGCGGGTCACCGAGGCCCTCTTTCAGGATGCGGTGCGGATCCAGATCGACAACCTCTACACGGCCTGGGCCGACGTGCTGGCGGCACGAGCCTCGATCCGTTTTCTCGAGGCGGGCATGGAGAATCTGGAGATACAGAAGCGGGCCACCGAGGCCCGCGTGCAGCGGGGTGAACTGAACCAGACCGAGGTCAACAATGTCGAGATTCAGATCGACAGCACCGACCTCACGCTGCTCGAGACCCGGGAGACCTACGACGACGCGATGCGAACCCTCGCGGCGCTGCTTGCAATCCCGCCGGAAGAGGCGGAAACATTCCCGATCCGCGGCCGGCTCCGCTCGCAGCGGCTGCAGATTCCCCCAGTCAACGAACTCGTGGCACGCGCTCAGGCCTGCCGGCCCGACCTGGTGGCGTTCCGCCTGGGCGTCGAGCGGGCCCGTTCGGAGGTGCGGCTGGCCCGGGCCAATCGCATGGACGATGCCTTCCTGCTCTACCAGCCGTTCACCGCCCAGGAGGGCCTCGATCCCGGCGACCGCGCCTCCTACTCCTGGGCGATGGGGGGCACGCTTCCCTTGCCGGTCTTCAATCGCAACCAGGGCAACATCGCCCGGGCCGAACACACCGTGCTGCAGACGAGGTCCCAATTGGCCAATCTCGAACGGCAGGTGATGCTCGAGGTGCAGCGGGCCGAGGCGGCCTACGACGTGACGCTCGCGACGCTCGGGCGGATCGAGGAGGAGATCCTTCCGGCGGCCCGGGAAAACCTGGAACTCGCCCTGCGGGGTGCCGAACCGGGCGCGGCCGGCACGATCTCGAAGATCGAGGCTCAGCGGGCCTACGGCGAGATCTCGAGACAGTATCTCGAGGCCCTGGTGCGACACCGCCGCTCGATGTTCCAGCTCAACACCGCCGTCGGCGAGCGGGTGTTGCCCTGAGGTTCGGCAGTCAGGCCCCCGCACGGCCCTCAACCAGTCGCTCCCGCTGCTCAGCGAGGATCGCGAGCCACTCGTCGATCCCCGCGGCCGACTTGATGCTCGTCTCGATCACCGGCATGCCGGGCCGGACCCGCTCGATGTTGGCCATTGCCAAGCCCCGGTCAAACTCGCAGGCATCGGCCAGATCGGCCTTGGTGATCACGGCGACGTCGGCGGTGTTGAAGAGGCCGGGGTATTTCAGCGGCTTGTCTTCCCCCTCGGTCACCGAGAGCAGCGCCGCACGCACCGACTCTCCGAGATCCCAGCTCGTCGGGCAGACGAGATTGCCCACGTTCTCCACGAAGAGATACCGCAGGCTCTCGACCCCGAGGCCCTCGGCCCGCCAGGCATCCAGCTCCGCCTGGAGCATGTCCGCCTCCAGATGGCACAGCCCGTGGGTCATGATCTGCCGCACCGGCACGCCGCTCTCGGCGAGCCGACGGGCGTCGTTGTCGGTCTCGAGATCGCCCACCACCGCGGCGGTCGGCTCACCGGCCGCATGCAGCCGACGCAGGGTTTCGGTGAGCAGCGAGGTCTTGCCGGTGCCGGGGCTCGAGACCATGTTGACCACCAGCACACCGGCCGCCTCGAAGCGGTGCCGCATCTCGCGGGCGAGTTCGTCGTTCTTTTTGAGGATTTTCGTCCGCACCTCGAGGATGCGGGGGCCACAGGCGGTGTCAGACGCGGGGCTCATGCGGGAATTCTCCAGGTTGGTGGCGTTTCTGCAGGTTCGTGTCGGATTGATGTCGTCATGCCGTCATGTCGTCTCGAGGACTTCGATCGACTCCAAGTCGAGCTCCCGGCCCTGGCGGATGTCGCCGCTGGGCCTGCCGCAGGACGGGCAGATGAATCGCTGGATTCCCGGCAGTTCAAACTCGTCATCGCACCGCTGGCAATAGACCCGCACCGGAAGCTGCACGATCTCGAGCGTGGCCTCGGACGCGGGGGTCCCCTCGCGGACCAGATCGAAGGAAAACCGCAGCGAGTCTTCGTGGACACAGGAGAGCCGGCCGATCCGGAGGGTGATCCTGCCGGCCCGCCCGCCGCTGGCAGCCAGCTGCTCGCCGACCATTTCCACCAGCCGTGTGGCGATCGAGAGTTCGTGCATGGCGGCCTCCGAGGCGGCGTGAGCCGGGGTGTTTTGCAATCGAGAAACACGCTCCCCTATAATCTAGCGGCGTCAGGGATTGGGTGCGATTCACCGCCGGGGCTCAGGGCGGATGCCGCCAGGCGACCTCGTGTGGCTTCCGGAGACGTCACAGCACCACCGAGCCTCACCCGCCTCACCCGCATAGCGAGCACAATCATGGCCACGCTTCTCTGGCTGCAGGGCGGCGCCTGCAGCGGCAACACGATGTCGTTTCTCAATGCCGAGGAGCCGAGCGCATGCGACCTGGTGACCGACTTCGGGATCGACGTGCTCTGGCATCCCTCGCTGGGCCTGGAGTTGGGCGACCATGTCAAGTCGATGCTCGGCGACATCATCGCGGGCAGGCGACAGCTCGACATTTTCGTTTTCGAGGGCACCGTCATCCAGGCGCCCCACGGCACCGGCCGCTTCAACATGTTTGCCGACCGACCGATGAAGGAGTGGGTGGCGGAACTTTCCGGCGTGGCCAATGCCGTGGTCGCCCTGGGTGACTGCGCCTGCTGGGGCGGCATCCCGGCGACCGCGCCGAACCCCTCCGATTCAACCGGGCTGCAATACCTCAAGAAGAACCGCGGCGGCTATCTCGGGGCGGGCTTCAAGAGCAAGTGGGGGCTGCCGGTGATCAACATTCCCGGCTGCCCCGCCCATCCCGATTGGGTCACGCAGATCCTCGTGGCGATCGCCAGCGGACGGGCCGGTGACATCGCCCTGGATGATCTGCAGCGGCCGCAGACTTTCTTCAAGACCTTCACCCAGACCGGCTGTACCCGCGTGCAGTTCTACGAATACAAACAGCACACCCAGGAGTTCGGCCAGGGCACGCGAACCGGCTGTCTGTTCTACGAATTTGGCTGCCGCGGGCCGATGACCCACTCCCCCTGCAATCGGATCCTCTGGAACAGGCAGTCGTCGAAGACCCGGGCGGGGATGCCCTGCACCGGCTGCACCGAGCCGGAGTTTCCCTTCTACGACCTGATGCCCGGCACGGTCTTCAAGACCCAGAAGATCGCCGGCGTGATCCCCCAGGACGGCCAGACCGGCACCGGCAAACTGAGCTACCTCGCCCACGCCGCTGCCGCCAAGCTCGCCGCCCCCCGCTGGACCAAGGAAGACATGTTCGTCGTCTGAACAGGAGAACCCCATGGCCACCGCCACCGAATCGACCACCACTCCGATGCGGATCAGCCCGCTGGGCCGCGTCGAGGGTGACCTCGACCTCAGGATCGAGGTCACCGACGGTGTCGTCACCGATGCCTGGACCGAGGCGAGCATGTTCCGCGGCTTCGAGATCATCCTCAAGGGAAAGGATCCGCAGGCCGGCCTGATCGTCACGCCCCGCATCTGCGGCATCTGCGGGGGCAGCCATCTTTACAAGGCCGCCTATGCCCTCGACACCGCCTGGCGGACCCATGTCCCCCGCAATGCGACGCTGGTTCGCAACATCGGTCAGTGCTGCGAGACCCTGCAGTCGATCCCGCGGTGGTTCTATGCCCTCTTCGCCGTCGACCTGACCAACAAGAACTACGCCTCGGCGCCCGAATACGACGAGATCGTGCGGCGGTTCGCCCCCTTCACGGGTACCTCCTACGAGACAGGAGTGACCCTCTCGGGCAAGCCGGTGGAGGTCTACGCGATCTTCGGTGGCCAGTGGCCACATTCGAGCTTCATGATCCCCGGCGGAGTGATGTGCGGCCCCACCCTCTCCGACGTGACCCGGGCCACGGCAATTCTCGACTACTGGAAGCGGGAGTGGCTGGAGAAGGTCTGGCTCGGCTGCCCGATCGAGCGGTGGATGGAGAACAAGACCTGGGACGATGTCTGGGCCTGGTCGGAAGAGAACGAGAGCCAGCGGAGGAGCGACTGCGGAATGTTCCTGCACTTCGCCAGGGCGATCGGGCTCGATCGCTTCGGCGGCGGCTGCGGGAAATTTCTCGCCACCGGCACCTACTTCCAGCCGGAACTCTACGAACGACCCACGATCGAAGGCCGCAATGCCGCCCTCATCAACCGGGCCGGGGTCTACGATGGCGATGAGTTTCACGACTTCGACCACCTGCATGTCCGCGAGAGTACCGCCCATTCGTTCTTCCGGGGTGACACCTACCTGCATCCCTGGGAGGGTGTCACCGACCCGATCGATCCGGCCGAGGGTCACAAAGAGGGCAAGTATTCCTGGGCCAAGAGCCCTCGCTATGAGGTGCCTGGCAAGGGGCCGATGCCACTGGAGGCGGGGCCGCTGGCCCGGCAGGTGATCGCGGGCAGGCCCGCAGCGGCGGCCCATCAGGATTTCGACCCGCTCTTTCTCGATGCGGTGACCAAGGCCGGCCCGAGCGTGCTGGTGCGGGTGATGGCCCGGATGCACGAGGCCTGCAAGTATTACAAGCTCGCCCAGCAGTGGCTCTCGGAAATTGACCTCCACGAAAACTTCTACACCAAGCCGGTGGAACACGCCTCCGGCAAGGGCTTTGGGGCCACCGAGGCGGCCCGCGGCTCGCTCGCCGACTGGATCGTGATCGAGAACGGCAAGATCGAGAACTACCAGGTGGTCACACCGACAGCCTGGAACATCGGCCCGCAGGACGGCAAGGACGTGCACGGGCCGATGGAGCAGTCGTTCATCGGCTCGCCGATCACCGACCCGACCGACCCGGTGGAGATGGGCCACGTGGCCCGCTCCTACGACTCCTGCCTGGTCTGCACGGTGCACACCTTCGACGGCAAGACCGGCCGCGAACTGGCGAAGTTCCGGATCGGCGAGATGGGGTGAGCGATGGACTCCGGGCCGATCCGCACGCTCGTCATCGGCTGCGGCAACCTGCTGCGGGGCGACGACGCGGCTGGGCCGGTGCTGGTCCGGCGGCTCTGGGAGCGGGGGCTGCCTGTGGGTGTGCGGTGTGCCGACGGCGGCACCGGCGGGATGGACGTCGCCTTCCAGATGCGAGGCGTGCCGGAGGTGATCCTGGTCGATGCCTGCTCCTCCGGCAGCGACCCCGGTGCGACCTTCGAACTGCCCGGCCACGAGGTTGAGAATCTGCCCCCCCTGGGCAGCATCAACCTCCATGCCTTCCGCTGGGACCATGCGATCGCCTTTGCCCGCTGGCTGCTCAAGGACGACTACCCCGCGAGCGTGACCGCCTACCTCATCGAAGGCGTCAACTACGAGGTGGGCGAAGGGCTCTCCCCCGCGGTCGATGCGGCGGTCGATCGGCTCGCCGAGCGACTGCTCGCCCGGCTCACCGCGGAGGTCGGGTGATGAGCAGCCAGACAACAAGCCCGCCCGCCCCGCCGGCGGAGTGCAGCCTCGAAATTGCCGCCGACGGCTACCTCCGCCTGCGGCGGGCCGACGCGGAGCGGTTCTTTCCCGACGACGCCCTGGTGGCCCTCGTCAAGCGGCACACACTCCTGCTTTTGCCCACCCGGGGCAATGCCGCCGGGGGCCTGATCCTCAAGCAACGCAACGCCGCCGGCGACCGCAGCGTGCTGGTGGCGGAGGTCTTCGGTTTCCAGCTGCCCACCGGCTGCCACACCGCGGTCTGGGACGAGTCGGCCGGCGGGCTGCGGGTCGGCCTGGCCGCGGCCGGGCTGCCACGGCCGCAGCCAGTGGGCATCTTTCCCTTTCCAGCCTCGCATCTGCTGCTGCCGCCGCTGGAGAGTGGCGAAGCGAGCGAGCCGCTCGCGGGCCTGCTGCGGGGCGAGGCGAACACGCCCGTTCCGCGGGCCTGGCGGTTCTTCAGGCTTGCCGCAGAGGGTGACCTGCCCGCGGCGGCTGCGGCGATTCACGGCAACACACCGCTGGACGCCTACAACCGCTTCGTGATCAGCGGCACACCCGAGAGCCTCGCAGACCTCGCACGAGCCGGCGATGCGTGGCTTGAGGAACTCGGCCAGATCGCCGCTTTTGCGCACGGCCTCAGCGGTGAGCCACCGCCCGTGGGCACACTCGATGGAGAACTGGCGGCCCTTGCCGGCCTCACCGCCGCGGCGGCCGCGATTGAGCGGGATAACGTGCCCGCGGCCTGCGAGCTGCTCGAACGGGCCTTGAGGGTGGCCCGCGAGCCCTCGCCGGTGTTTGCCGCGACGCTGCTGATCCAGTGGGCTGACCTGGCCGGCACGCTGCAAACAGCCCCGAGCGAACTGTGCGAGTTGTATGCCGAGGCCGCCGAACTGGCCGCTGCCGCCGCGGGAGGGCTGCTCGAGGCGGAGGCCTGGATGAAGCTCGCCGTGGCCCGCCAGCACGCGGCCGCCGGCAGCCGGGGCGGGCTGCTCGAGGCGATCAAGGCCTACCAGCGGGCCCTTGCGGCGGGCATCGACCGCGAGAACCGTCCGGGATGGTTCGGGCAGATCCAAAACGGCCTCGGACTGGCCTATCTGGCGATGCCCCGCGGCGAGTCGAGCGATCAGCTGAGGACGGGCATCGCCGTGCAGTCGTTTCGCCGGGCTCTGGAAGTCTGTGACCGCCAGCGGGATCCCGACAGCTGGGCGAGCGTGATGATGAATCTGGCCAATGCCCTGCAATACCTGCCCTCGTCGCACCCCAGAGAGAACCTGGCCAACGCCGTCGAGGCCTACGAGCAGGTGCTGGAGGTGAGGTCTCGGGCCCGCGACCCGGTGGCCCATTCCAGGGTGCTCTTCAACCAGGCCAATGCCCTGGCCCACCTGGGAATCTTCAAGCCGGCGATCGAGAAGCTCGCCGAAGCCCGCCGGCTGTTCGGTGCCTATGAATGCAGCGAGGAGTCGCAGGCCACCGGCCAACTGCTCGACCAGATCCAACAGCAGCTCGACGCGATCCGAGAGGGCGGGCGGGCCGACGAACTATTCTGATTCCACCACGATCTCTCAGCCCCGGCGGAGCCACATGCCCCATGGACCTCCACCAGCGACAACAGTTTGACGTGCTCCTCGAGACCGCCGCTGAGCGGTATGCCGCCCGGCTCGAGGAGCGGCATCGCGGGCCGCAAGCCGCGGCGGAAAAGCTGCGGGACGACCCCGAGGGGGAAGGCACCTGGCTGAGCGGATTCACCGACGCCTTCTTCGCCGATTTTCTGCTCGACAACCCTGACGGGGCCTGCTTCGTACTCGCAGCGCTGGCCCGACGGCCGGTGTTCCCGCACCGCGACCTGTTTGACGGTCTGACCGACACGGCAACCCTCGGCGATGCGGCAGGCCTGCTCGCCCGGGCGGTGTTCGCCGCGGTGCTGCTCCCCAGGACCCTCGAAACCCTCGACAAACGGGCCGGCTACCAGCCGGTCTGAGCGTTGCCGATCTCTGCCAACAGAATCTTCGGACCCGCACACCCCAAACGATCCCCCCACATGTCCACCGATCATCAGGCCGAGCCCGACCAGACCGATCACTCCGCCGATCTCGAGCGGCTCGCCGCGACAGTCGATGCGGCAGCGGCGGAGGTGGCGGCCCTCGAGCCGGAGCACCGCGGCAAGGCAACCGCGTTGCGGGCGGCGATCGAGGAGTTTCACAAGGTGGGCCTGACGAGGATCGTGCGGCTGCTCAAGGCCGACCCTCGCGGCAAGGAGCTGCTCTTGGAACTCGCCGCCGAGCCGGAGGTCTATGCGCTCTTCGCGATGCACGGCCTGGTGCGGGCCGACCTCGAGACCCGCGTAGCACGCGTGATTGAAATGGTACGGCCCTACCTCCAGTCGCACGGTGGCGACGTGGCCTTGGTCGACGTCCGCGAGGGTCGAGCCTTCGTGCAGCTCTCCGGCAGCTGCAACGGATGCTCGATGTCGTCGGTCACGCTCCGCACAACCGTGGAGGAATCACTCAAAGAGCATGTGCCGGAAATCGAGGGGGTGGAGGTGGTGCCCGCCGAGCCGCTGGCCGCCGAGCCGGCGGTCTTCCAGATCGCCCCGGCACCCGCCGGCGATCAGGCGAGCCTCGAGGCGGCCGGCTGGATGGCCGGCCCGCCGGCCGAGGCGGTCGTGCCCGGTGAGCTGCTGGCCTTCGAGGCGGGAGAGACGAGTGTGCTTGTGATCGCCAGCCGGGCCGGACTGCGGGCCTTCCGGAATGCCTGCCCGCATGCCGGGATGCCGCTGGAGCGTGGTATCTGCGACGACGAGGGCGGCACGATCACCTGCCCCTGGCACGGCTTCCGCTTCGACAGTGATTCCGGCGAATGCTTCACCGCTCCGCAGTGCCAGCTCGAAGCATTTCCGCTGCGGGTCAGCGAGGGCCTGATCTGGGTGCGGCCGTCATGAGCAGACAGGGGCCATCGGTCGAACCGCCGTCCGCCACGGCGGCCGGCGAGGATGCCGGGGGCCGGCGGCCGGTCCGCTGGATCGGTGCGGCGGCTCCCGGCGGGCTGGCCCTGCCCGCGGCGATGCCGACCGCTTCGCAGCTCTACGCGCCCCGCGGCGTGTGGCTCGACGACCAGCGGCTGATCGTTTGCGACACCGGCAACCACCGCCTGCTCATCTGGGAGGGCCTGCCCGCCGAGGACCACGCCGCCGCGTCGATCGTGCTCGGCCAGGCGGGCTTCGAGGCCGAGGGGCCGGCGGCTTCCGGTCGCGGGCCGGCCGGCGGACTGCATCTGCCCACCGCGGCAATCGTGGCCGAGGGACGGCTGCTGGTGGCCGACGCCTGGCATCACCGAGTGCTGGTGTGGCACGAACTGCCCACCCGAAGCGACACCCCGCCGGACTGCTGCCTCGGCCAGCCGAACCTTGAAGCGGTCGAGCCCAACCGCGGCGGTGAAGCAGCCGCCGACAGCCTCCGCTGGCCTTACGGTCTGGCCTTCATCGCCGGCCGGCTGCACGTGGCCGACACCGGCAACCGTCGGGTGCTGATCTGGAACGGGCTGCCCGAGGACGACCGTCCCGCGGATGTCGTGCTCGGCCAGGATGACTTTTCAGCCCACGAGGAGAACCGCGGCGGACCACCTTCGGCCTCGTCGTTCCGCTGGCCCCATGGAATCGCCGGTGACCGCTCCTGGCTGTTTGTGGCCGACGCGGGCAACCACCGGGTCCTCGGGTTTCCCGGGCAGCCGACCGCCGACATGCCGGCAACGATCGTCCTCGGTCAGGCCGACTTCGACTCCAACGGGGAGTTTCCCTACCGGCCGCAGGGACCGGCGAGGCTGCGATTTCCCTACGGGCTTTCCCGGGGCGAGAATGCCAACGGACGATTCCTTGTGGTGGCCGACACCGCCAACAACCGCGTGCTCGAGTGGCCGCTGCCGCCAAATGTCACCGCCGGCAGCGAGGCTCGCGCGGTGTTCGGCCAGCCAGATTTCGACGCCGCAGGGGAAAATCACTGGAAGGCGGTGACGAGCGACTCGCTCTGCTGGCCCTACGGGCTGCACCAGCATGGTGACACGCTCGCCATCGCCGACTCCGGCAACAACCGCGTGATGATCTGGAGGTGAGGCATGTGCCTGGCGATTCCCGGACGCATCGGGGAGATCTACGAGGACCGCGGCACCCGCATGGGGAAGGTCGACTTCGGCGGCGTCGTGAAGGAGGTCTGCCTCGCCTACCTGCCGGAGATCGAGGTCGGCGACTACACGATCGTGCATGTCGGCTTCGCGATCAGCCGCATCGACGAGGAGTCGGCCCGGCAGACGCTTGCCACCTTCGCAGAACTCGGCCTCCTCGAGGAGGAACTCGAGGAACTGCGGGCCACCGACGAGACCCCTCCATGAAGTACCTCACCGAATACCGCGATGCCGACACTGCCCGCAGGCTGGCGGCGGAGATCCGCCGCAGTGCGACCCGGCCCTGGGCGATCATGGAGGTCTGCGGCGGCCAGACCCACTCGATCATCCGCAACGGTATCGATCAACTGCTCGGCGAGAACGTGGAGATGATCCACGGCCCCGGCTGTCCGGTCTGCGTGACCCCGCTGTCGGTGATCGACCGGGCGATCGAGATCGCGGCCCGGCCGGAAGTGATCTTCTGCTCCTTCGGCGACATGCTCCGCGTGCCGGGCAGCCGGGAAAACCTGTTCGACGTCAAGGGACGCGGCGGGGATGTCCGCGTGGTCTACTCGCCGCTCGATGCGGTGCGGCTGGCTGCGGAGAATCCCGATCGCGAGGTGGTCTTTCTGGCGATCGGCTTCGAGACCACCGCCCCGGCCAACGCGATGGCGATCAAGCTCGCCGCGAGCCGGGATCTTGCCAACTTCTCGGCGATCGTCTCGCACGTGCTCGTGCCGCCGGCGATCGACGCGATCATGCGTTCTCCCGGCTGCCGGGTCGATGCCTTCCTCGCGGCCGGTCATGTCTGCAGCGTGATGGGTATCTGGCAGTATCCGGATCTCTGCCGGACGCACCGGGTGCCAATCGTGATCACCGGCTTCGAGCCGCTCGACCTGCTCGAGGGGATCCGCCGCGCCATCGCCCAGCTCGAGGCGGGTCGCCACGAGGTCGAGAATGCCTATGCCCGCGCAGTCACCGATGAGGGCAACCGCGAGGCCCAGGCGGTGCTCGCGGAGGTCTTCGAACCGGTCGACCGGGCCTGGCGGGGGATCGGCACGATTCCCGCCAGCGGCTGGCAGCTGGCAGAGGCCTATGCCGGCTTTGATGCCCAGCGGCGGTTTCCCGCGGCCGGCCAGCCGGCCGAGGAGTCGCCGCTGTGCCACAGCGGGGAAGTGCTCCAGGGCACGCTCAAGCCCAACGAGTGCCCCGCCTTTGGCCGGGAGTGCACGCCGCGGACGCCCCTGGGGGCGACGATGGTCTCCAGCGAAGGGGCCTGCGCCGCCTACTTTCACGCGGGCCGGTAAATGAGCGAGCGGGCTTCCATCGACTTCAGTGGGTTCTCCTGCCCGACCTCCGACGGCTCTGCCGGGCGAATCGTGCTCGGCCACGGAGGGGGCGGGCTGCTCTCCGGGGAACTGATCGAGCGAATCTTCCTGCCGGCCTTCGGCAACCCCGTGCTCGAGCGGCTCGGCGATTCGGCGGTGCTCGGAGAGCTGCCCGGCCGCCTGGCCTGCTCGACCGATTCCTTCGTGGTGCGGCCGCTCTTCTTTCCCGGCGGCTCGATCGGCGAGCTGGCGGTCAACGGCACCGTCAACGACCTGGCGATGAGCGGCGCGGTGCCGAGGTTTCTGACCGTTGGCTTCATCCTCGAGGAAGGCCTGCCGATCGTGGATCTCGAGCGGATCACCGCGGCCATGGCGGCGGCGGCGGCGGCGGCGGGCGTGCGGATCGTGGCGGGCGACACGAAGGTCGTCGAGCGGGGCCACGGCGACGGGGTCTACATCAACACCACCGGGATTGGCGTCGTGCCCGAGGGGGTCGATCTCGACGCCGGCCGCATCGAGCCGGGCGATGCGGTCGTGCTCAGCGGGACACTCGCCGATCATGGGATGGCAGTGATGAGCCTGCGGGAGGGCCTCGGCTTCGAGGCGGAGATCGCCAGCGACACCGCAGCCTTGCATGGTCTGGTGGCGGAGATGCTCGCCGCGGCGGACGGGATCCGGCTGCTGCGGGATCCCACCCGTGGCGGTGTGGCCACGAGCCTCAACGAAATCGCGAGCCTCGCCTCGGCCGCCAGGCGGGCCGCGGGCCGGGAGCCGGTCGGCATCGAAATCGACGATGCGGCGGTGCCGGTCGCCCCGGCAGTGGCCTCGGCCTGCGAGCTGCTCGGGCTCGACCCGCTGCTGGTGGCCAACGAGGGCAAACTGCTGGCGATCGTGGCCGGCGACGAGGCAGGCAGGCTGCTCGAGGCGATGCGGTCCCGGCCCGAGGGTCGCAACGCCGCGGTCATCGGGCGGGTCACCCGTCGGCCCGCCGGCAAGGTCACCGCACGCACGCCGATCGGGGGCAGCCGGGTCGTGCCGCTACCGGTCGGGGAGCAGCTGCCGCGGATCTGCTGACCGCCCCCAGGTCGGTTTCGGTCGGCCGACAGCAGGCGGGGCCGGCGGCTGAGGCTTTCGGCGAGAGGCCGCTTGGTTTACCGTGCAGGAATCCCATTCCCGGGGGCGGCGGCCGAGCCGGTCCCTCGGCCCCCGGACCCCTCCAGCGACCATGCGAGAGATCGTGATCACCGGACTCGGCGTCGTCAGCCCCATCGGCGTCGGCCTGGAGGCCTTCGGCGAGCAGCTTCACGCCGGGCTCAGCGGCATTCGTCCGATCGAGGCCTTCGACCCATCGGCCCTGGAGGTCGGATTCGGCGGCCAGATTGTCGACTTCGACCCCAAGCTCTATGTCCGGCCCCGCAAGAGCCTCAAGGTGATGAGCCGCGAAATCTGCTTCGGCTTCGCCGCGGCCGATCTGGCGATGGTCGATGCCGGCTTGCCGGCGGGCAGCGTGGAGCCCGAACGCTTCGGCGTGGTCTTCGGCAGCGACATGATCTACGCCGACACCCACGATCTGGAGGGCAGCTATCGCCGCTGCATCCACGAGGGCCGCTTCGATTTCACCCGCTGGGCCGACGCAGCCGCCGACGAACTCCACCCGCTGTGGCTGCTCAAGCTGCTGCCCAACATGACCGCCTCCCACATCGCGATCGCCCAGGACGCCCGGGGGCCCAACAACACGATCGTGCTCGGCGACGTTTCGAGCCTGCTGGCGATCGCCGAGGCGGCCAGCGTGATCCGACGTGGCTGGGCCGACGTGATGATCACCGGTGGCACCGGCTGCCGCCTCGACCCGACGGCAATCGTGGCCCGTGGGGAATGCCAGCTTTCCCACCGCCGCGACGACTGCCGTCGGGCCTCACGGCCCTTCGACCGCGACCGTGACGGAATGGTCAACGGCGAAGGGGCCGGGGCGATCGTGCTGGAGTCACTCGAGCATGCGATGCGTCGCGGTGCGAGGATTCACGGCAGGCTGCTCTCGGTGGTGGCACGGCACGAGCCGGTGCCCCACGGCGGCTCGATCGAGGGCCGTGGACTTCGGGCGGCAATCCGCGGGGCCCTGGCCGTGGCCGACCTCGAGCCGCACGAGATCGGCCATGTCAACGCCCACGGGCTCGGCACTGTGGAGATGGACCGCATCGAGGCCGGGGCGATCCGGGCCGAACTTGGCGACGTGCCGGTGACGGCCTTCAAGAGCCGTTTCGGCCACCTCGGCGCGGGCGGGGGCGCGGTGGAACTCGCCGCGAGTCTGCTCGACCTCGGCCGCGGTGACGTGCTGCCGACGCTCAACTTCGAGACGGCCGACCCGGCCTGCCCGGTGCAGGTGGTGCACGGCGAACCGCTCACCGGTCGCCCGCCGGTGGCCCTGGCGGTGAATCTCTCGAGCACCGGCCAGGCTGCCGCCGTGGCCGTCGCCGCGGACGCGTAGCAGACCGTGGAACACGTCTGCCGCCGCAGGACGCGATCGGCGACCCCCAAAAACCTCGGCTTTTTGGGGAGTCGCTCAAGTGGAAAAAGGCCACGGAGGGCTTTTTCCACGTGCAGATAGCAGACCGTGGAACACGTCTGCCGCCGCAGGACGCGATCGGCGACCTACCAGGAGCCCTCGAAGCCGAACGAGAGGCCCTGGTAGAAGATCTGACCACCGCCGTCGATCGGGTTATCCCGGCGGTTGTCGAGGTTGAACTGCCGCGTGGCGGTGGCGATGCCCGCCACCCAGAGAAACTCATAGCCCGCTTTGAGCGAGAAATTGGGGGTGATGTTCCAGCCGGCAAGCAGCGAGAGATCACCGATGAATCCCGGGCCGGTCTGGGTGGCGGAGGAGCCGCGGTTGACCGTGCCCTCCACGAAGTCGGGGTCGACCACGTTGACGCCGACGGCGGTCTGGTTGTTGGAGTTGAAGGCGAGGCAGGGAGCCCCACGGCCCCGCAGGCCCCAATAGAAGAACTCGTTCTGACTGATCAGCTCGCCGCCGAAGTTCATGCCCAACAGCCAGTTCTCGGTGTTGACCACGTAGTCGCCACCGAAGAGCGAGGGGTCGACGCCATTGCGTCGGCTGGTGTAGCTGAAATCCTCGTCGATGCTGGCCAGCCGAACCCCGACCATGATCGCCGGCAGGAAGCCCCGCTCGGCATGCTTGGCCCAGTCGCCGTTGGGAAGCAGGACTGCCTGGTCGCGGCCGAGCCGGCGGCGAAGCTTGAAGTTCCACTCGTAGCTGTTGAAGTCGGAATTGAGTGAGTTGTCCTGCGAGTCGGCCCCGTTGAAGCCGGGCACGAGCGGGCCGAGGGGCGAAACGAGGCTGTTGGGGACCAGGCTGTTCCAGCCGTCGGTGGCCTCGTAGGTCATCCCGCCGTAGTAGGTGAACTCGAAGTAGCGGTCGCGGTTGAGATAGTCGCGGCCCAGCGAGCGGCCGATCGTGGCCCGGGCCCCCGGGGCCACGCCGAAGGGCTTGACCGCCGAGAAATACTGCAAGTCGACATTGGCGAGGTCCTCGCTGACCTTCACTCGATATTGACGACTCCGCTCGAGCCACAGCGACTCACCCGAGGCATACCAGTATCCGCTGCCGAACCAGGCACCCGAACTCAGCGGAACGGGCATCTCGTCAAGCCACGATTCGTCGAGCTGCATCGCCTCGGCGGCCTCGGCCGAGACATCCCGGATCGGGGCCGGCAACGGCTCCGCGGCCTCGGCGGCGTTTTCCACGATGATCCGTCCGCTGTCGTGGGCTTCATCGGCAACGAGGGCCGACCGAACTTCCTCGACAATCTCAACCGTGTGGGAGGCCTGCCGAACCGGCTGTCCGGCTGCGGTGTCCGCCGGCATGGCCGGCTCGCCTACCGACATGTCGGGAAACACCGGGCCCTTCTCGGCGATGGCCCGCTCGTCGGCAAAGATGGGTCCCGCCGTGACCACCGGGGTCGCCGGGTCACCCCGGTCGAACTCGCGAAAGGGCACGATCGGCACGGTGGAGGAATCGGTCGCCACTTCGCCAACGTCCCCCGCGGCAGCCACCAGACAGGTCAGCCATGCCAGCGACCCGCCCAGGGCCGCCAGCAGACTGCCGGCAAGCCGCCCCCGCCCACGTGCTGCGGGGGCGGATTGTTCGAATTCGATGGAGCGATGTCGGTCGGGCATCGAGGCTACGGCTCGGGCTGGCAACGAGGAACGGTCCTTCCGCCCTTGGCTGACACCACAGGGCGACGGCGGAATCATCGGCACCGGAACAACCGTTACCCCAGAAATTTCCGGAACCGTCACGTGCAGCCTGCCCAGTTTGCCAGGCTCCCACGTTCTCGCCTTCTTCGGCGGCCGAGGAGAGCGGGCGATCCTGCCCGCCTGGCCGTTGCCTGCGGAAAAACCGTCGCGTCCGTCGGGCGTTGGACGGCCCGGCCCCGGGAGGACGATTTTCCCGAGGGATATCTGCGGTCAGGAATTTGTACGAGGATCAGGATGCAGCTCAAGCGGAATCACTTCCTGCTCGTCGGGCTGCTGCTGTTCTTTTTGGGCATCCAGTTCCGTCTGGTGCAGTCCTTCACGCTCTCGGAACGGTCCAGCCGCTTCATCGCGGCGCAGATGGGTGAAGGCGGGGCGACCCGGCCGGGCCCCTGGCCGACCGTTGCCAGCCGCAAGGTCGTCCAGCCACCACGCTGGCTCGGCCTGGCGCTGATGTCGGTCGGAGCGGTGGTGACCCTCAAGAGCCTCTCGATGGCCCCCTCGAGCGGAAAATCCGCGGCCGACGAGGGCTGAGCCGTCCTCGAGGCCGGCTGCTCATCGAATTCTCACACCAATCCCGCGCTGTCCTGCCGTTGCGTGGAAGGTACTCTCGAGATGTTCTGGTTTTAGCAACACGTGACAAGGGAATCTCGACCCCGGGGACCGCACGGAGGCGGAAGCCATGAGAGTCCGTACGCTCTTCATCTCGGATGTCCATCTCGGCTGCGGCTTCTCGCGGACCGAGGAACTTTTTGAGTTTCTCGGCCGGGTCGAGCCGGATCGCCTCTACCTCGTCGGCGACATCATCGACGGCTGGAAGCTGAAGCGGAACTTCGTCTGGAACGACACGGCGAGTTTCGTGATCCGACGAATCTTGGGGATGCTCAAGCGAGGCACCAAGGTTTTCTACGCCACCGGCAACCACGACGAATTTCTCCGTGGCTTCTCACCGCATACCTTCGGGCACATGGAACTGGCCGACCAGTTCATTCACAACACCGCCGACGGCCGCAAACTGCTGGTGATCCACGGCGACTGCTTCGACCACCTCACCAAGCACGCGGCCTGGGTCTACCATCTCGGTGACCGGGCCTACACGGCCGCCCTGCACCTCAATTCATGGATGAACATGGTCCGTCGTTGGGCAGGTTATCCCTACTGGTCGTTCAGTTCGATGCTCAAAAAGCGGGTCAAGCGGGCGGTCAACTTCATCAACGATTTCGAGCACTTCGTGGCCAAATACACCCTGCAGCAGGACTGCAGCGGCGTGGTCTGCGGGCACATCCACGTGCCGGCCGTCCGCGAGATCGACGGGGTCGCCTACTACAACTGCGGCGACTGGGTGGAACACTGCTCGGCACTGGTGGAACACGATGACGGACGGATCGAACTGGTCGGCATGGACAGCTTTATCGATGCCGATTCCGACACCCGCCACGGCGACCCGCTGCCCCTGCCGGCGGTGCGGGTCGACGGGATGGCCGCGGCCACAGGCATCCCCGCCTGAGTCGGCCCGGGACGGTTGCTATAGTGGGAGCATTCGATCCCGCAGCCCTGCCCCCCGCAGCCCTCTTCGGTGAACTACTTTCTATCCGCGATTCGAGAGTTTGAACTTCGCTCCACCGGAAAGTGGTTTGTGCTCTCCGCCGTGATCGGCCTCGTGGCGGGGGTTGGCGGAATCGGCTTCCATCTCATGGGCCAGGTGGTGCAGCACCTTTCCCTCGCCCGGCTC
This sequence comes from uncultured Chitinophagaceae bacterium, assembly GCA_964600785.1. Classification (GTDB taxonomy): domain Bacteria; phylum Planctomycetota; class Planctomycetia; order Pirellulales; family UBA1268; genus M30B53. The sequence continues at coordinate 30,271 of CAZRKH010000091.1, read as the reverse complement.
GCCCACTTCGAACCGGCCGAGGCGGCCGCGGAGGGGGCGATCTTTGAGCCGGTCGAAGGTGATCTGCGGCCCTGGGTGCTGGTGGGGGTGATCGCCGCCGGCAGGCTCGCTTCCGGACTGCTGGTCTACACGCTCGCCCCGGAGGCGGAGGGGCACGGCACCGACGCGGCGATCGACGCCTTCCACAACCGTCGCGGCGAGATCCGCGGCCGAATCCCGCTGGTCAAAACGCTCGCCTCGGCGATCACCCTCGGCACGGGCGGCTCAGCCGGCCGCGAGGGCCCGATCGCGCAGATCGGTGCCGGCTTTGGATCCTTTCTCGGCGGACTGCTGCGACTGCCGGCCCGCGACCGGCGGATCATGCTCGCCGCGGGCATGGGCGCCGGGGTCGGCGCGATCTTCCGGGCGCCGCTGGCGGGGGCCGTGTTTGCCGGTGAGATTCTCTACCGCGATGCCGATCTCGAGAGCGATGCGATCGTGCCCGCGGCGATGGCCTCGGCAATCGCCTACTCGGTGTTCTGCCTCTGGCTGCCCCCCTCATTGCGTTTCACGCCGCTCTTCGGCCGCCACGTGGCCTACGAGGTCGGCTCACCGCTGGAACTGCTCCCCTACGGCGCGATGGCGATCGTGCTGGTGCTCGCCGGCATGCTCTACATCCGCACCTTCTACGGCATGCACGATCTCTTCAAGCGGCTGCCGGTGGTGCCCCATCTGCGGCCGATGATCGGGGCGGCCCTGGCCGGCCTGGTGGGCCTGGGCATGTATCACGGCTTCGGGCGGCAGACCGACGCCCTGGCCGTGCTCGGCAGCGGCTACGGCATGCTCCAAAAGACCCTCGGCACTTCGGTCGACGTGGCCGTGCCGCTGCTGGTGGCCGTGGCGATGGTCAAGATTCTGACCACCTCGCTGACAATCAGCTCCGGTGGATCCGGCGGCGTCTTCGGCCCGTCGATGGTGATCGGCGGCTGCCTCGGATCGGCGGTGGACCAGACGTTCCACCACTGGTGGCCCGAGCTTGTGCGGCAGCCGCAGGCCTTCGCGATCGTGGGCATGGCCGGCTTCTTCTCCGGCTGTGCCCGGGCCCCGCTCTCGACGGTCCTGATGGTCAGCGAGATGACCGGCGGCTACGGGCTCCTGCTGCCGACGCTCTGGGTCTCCACGCTGACCTTCCTGCTCGGTCGGCGGCGAACGCTTTACATCAAGCAGGTGCCGACCCGGCTCGACTCTCCGGCCCACCGGGGCGACTTCTTCGTCGACGTGCTCGAGGGAATCCACGTGGAGGATGTCTACCGCAAGGATCGGCCGCTGAAGCTGGTCCACGAGGGCACCACCCTCGAGGGCATCGTGCACGCTCTGGCCGAATCGACCCAGCGGTATTTCCCGGTCGTCGACGCGGGCGGAAAGATGATCGGAATCTTCTCCTCGGAGGATGTCCGCGGCTACCTCTACAACGACACAATCTGGAAGATCGCCAACGCCCGTGACGTGATGAAGAGCCGGGTGGTCACCGTCCGCCCGGGCGATGACCTCAACACGGCCCTCGGCAAGTTCACCTCCCTCAACGTCGATGAACTGCCGGTGGTCGATCCGGATGACCGGGGCAAACTGCTTGGCGTGCTCCGCCGCAAGGAGGTGATCGCAGCCTACAACCGCCGCCGCCTCGACCACGAGAAGCAGCGTGCCGCCTCTCGGGGAACTCCCACCCGGTAGGCTGGTTGCGCCGCAAGCAGATCCTGCACCTGGAAAAAGCCTTCCATGGCCCATGGCCCCCCCTGCCCGCGGACGCGGGCGAACAAAGCCCACCTGAGCGACTCCCCGAAAAGCCGAGGTTTTTGGGGGTCGCTTGTCGCCGCATCCTGCGGCGGCAGACGTGTTCCCGTGTTCCACGGTCTGCTAGGCAGCCTCTTCGGCGGGGCTGCCGCCGGGGCTCTCGCCGAAGTAATACTTCTTGGCGTCGGGGTTGTTGAGCACTTCGTCGGCCGTGCCGTGGCAGAGCACCGATCCGGCACGAATCACGTAGCTTCTGTCGGTGATCGCCAGCGTCTCCCGCTCGCGGTGATCGGTGATCAGGATCGAGATCCCGTCGTCCCGTAGGCCCTTGATGATCTTCTGGATTGAGTGGATCGTGACCGGATCGATGCCGGTGAACGGCTCGTCGAGCAGGATGATTCGCGGCTCCGTGACCAGGCAGCGGGCGATCTCGAGCCGTCGCTTCTCACCGCCGGAGCAGGTCTGGGCCATCGAGCGACGGATCTTGGTGATGTCGAACTGCTCGAGGAGTTCCTCGCACCGCCGGCGACGTTCGCGGCGGTCCATGCCGACGAGTTCCATGATCGCCAGCAGATTCTGCTCGACGGTGAGCTTGCGGAACACGCTCTGTTCCTGGGCCAGGTAGCCCATGCCGCCGTCCCGGGCCCGGCGATGCATCGGCCAATCGGTGATCTCCTTGTCGTCGAGCAGCACCCGGCCGGCATCGGGGATCACCATCCCGCAGGTCATGCGGAAACTGGTCGTCTTGCCCGCCCCGTTGGGACCCAGCAGGCCCACGATCTCACCGGGATCGACGTGGAAATCGACCCCGTCGACCACCCTCCGGCGGCCGTAGATCTTGACCAGGCCCTCCACGCACAACAGCGACATCCTGCACCTTCCCTGGTGGCTCTTGCGGGCCCCGCAGTCAGCTGCCCTGCCTCGCCCGCAGGCCGTGTGGCCTGACTTACCGGATCGGCCGCATCCTCGCGAAGTTGGGCCAGAAAGGCAATCGCAACTCCCAGCCGCCCATGGGCACCGTCACGCCCCAGGAGGCCGGCCAGGGATGCGGCCAGAAGATCAGCAGGGCCCTGCCGACAAGCAGATGACGGTCGACATGATGGCCCTCCGCCCAGAGCCGGCTGTCCTTGCTCGCCGCGGAGTTGTCGCCGAGCACGAGGAACTCACCCGGCCCCAGGTCGTAGTCGATCCGCGAGTCCTCCAGAAGCTCGCCCGGCCGACGTCCCAGGTCGTAGGCGCCGATGTAAAAGATGTCACGAAGCATCCGCAGCCGGTGGATGGTCGCCTCGGCCCCCGCAACGGTGACACCGGCCGGCGCGAGATCGCCGGGGCTTTCGTCGCCCGGCTCCCGCGGCGAGGTTTCGGGCTCGACCGGATCCTCCTGCCGCTGGAAATCGCGGGAGCGATCGAAGGCGACCGGACTGCCGTCGACAAACAGCGAGATCTGGTCGTCGACGTTGGCCAAAAGCAGCCGCCAACGGCCGCTGCCCCGCACGCCGGTGCGGCCGCGTGGAGGGCCCTCGTCGGGATTGGGGTCCCCCGGCTGTCGCGGAATCGAGAGGGTCGCCTCGCCGCTGGCCAGGTCGATCCGACAGGCATACCGAAGCCCGCCCTCCACCAGGTCGAGCTGCACAGCCGCGGCCGCCTTGTCGCTGATCGCCGAGACCTCGAGCTCACACTCCACCGCCAGATCACCCACCCAGTGGCTTCGCGTGCGGATCGCGTTGTAGGGCTGGAAGTCGTCGATCAGCCGCGGCTCGGGAGCCTGCTCGATGCGGCCACCGTCGGCCACCCTCCGCCAGACAGCCTCGTCGGCAACGAGGTGTCGATAGCGAAGCGTGGCGGTCTCACCGGGCCGGCAGTCGACCTCGAAAGATCCGTTCCCGAGGACCCGCCAGGTGGCCGGACCGGCCCAGTCGGTCCACCGCGACGGCCAGCCGGACTCGCGGAGCTGCCGGGGCTGGTGGCGGGAGTCGTGGACAACCTGCAGCATCGCCAGGAGCTTTTCGGGCGGCTTGCGGACGATCCGCTCGGGATCGCCTTCACGGCTGACCCACAGATCACCGTCGATGATCGAGATCGTCTCGCCGGGCAGCCCCACGAGCCGTTTGATGTAGTTGATCTTCGCATCCTCGGGATACTTGAAGACGATCACGTCAAACCGCTCGGGCTCGGCGAAGTCGTAGGCCATCTTGCTGACGAGGATGCGGTCGCCGCTGAACGAGGGAAACCGCGGGTCGTAGACAAGCTCGTCGCCGTCCTGCTCCAGCAGGCGGGTCTCGAAGCCGCAGTTGGGGCAGCGGGCCACCGGCACCATCTTCTTCTCCAGCCGCGTGCGGAGCCGGTCGAGCGGGCCGCCCGGAGCCCGCAGCTCGTCGAGCTTCTCGCGGGCCTGCCTGCGGACGTCAAGCGGCCGCGAGTCGTCATCGGCGGCACGCTCGAGCCCCTCGGCGGCACGCTCCAGCCGGCCAAGCTCCATCCGCCACGACTGCGACTGGTCGTCCTCCTCGCGGCTGGCCCCGACCTGCACCTCAAAGCCGCAGGCTTCACAGGCCAGATCCTTGTGGCGGCCCATGAGTGTGGGGGCCATCGAGCCGGTGGGGATCACGAAGGCCTCCGCCTCGAACGAGCGAAACAGGAGGGCCAGCGTGAAGGCCACCACGATCGACTCGAGCGTCTCGCGGCCGAAGGCCAGCGGCCCGCGGATCGTGTCGCCGGGCCGCGGCGGGTCCGCCGGGCCCTCCGCTGCCATCACCGGCCGCCCTCGGCGGGTGGAGGGCTGGGACCTGCCATGCATGCGTTCACTCCTGATAGCCGTCAGAGCCGGGAGGGCAAACAGATCAGTCGAGGTCGAAGACGATCATCCCGTGTTCGATCGCACCGCCGCCCACGGACACACCCAGCCGGGACTGGGAATTGTAGACCGCCGGGAGCGGCTTGCCGTCGTTGCCGGTACCGCTGACCTCGACCCGGTAGAGGCCGCAGTTGACACCGGGATACTCACCGCCGGGTATCGAGACCATCGCCATGCCGTTCTCGTCGGTGGTGCCTTCGGCCTGCTGCATGGTGCCGCCCATCACCTCCTCGGGAATCAGTCGCACCGTGGCTCCCGAGAGCGGCCGCCCTTTGTGCTTGATCTCCGCGGCGAAGCTGGTGATCGCCACGCGGGATTCCCTCACCTCCTCCAGCCAGGTGAGCAGTTCTTCGCGGGAGATCGCCTTGTCGTCGTCCCTGTCGAACGCTTCGCGGGCGAACCCGACCGCGGGCAACGCATCAAACTCATCCCCGGCGATCCGGCCATCACCATTGGCATCGGCTTTTTGCATCACCGCGTCGACGACCGTCTGCGGATCCATCGCCGGAGGCACGACCCTCGCCGGCCGGCCGGACCAGCAGCCGCCGGCCAGGGCAGCCACCGCCAGAATCACCTGGGCTGTAAGCCATCGTCCGGAGCAGCCGCCCCGCTTCTCAATCCGCACCATCGCTCGCTTCCTCTCAGAGGGGTCTGCCAGGCCCGTGACAGCAGCCGGCCAGGGCCGATTCGTTCCCATGCCCGCGGTCATCCTGCGGCCGGCGGGTCGAGCTGGCAGTCTACCCGATGACCCCGGCAGTCACCTCCGCCGACGCGGGTCGAGGGCGGCCTCGAGGGCATCGCCGAGAAATCCGAGGGCCAGGAGGGTCACCGCCAAAGCGGCACAGGGAAAGACAAAGAGCCACCAGGCCGGCTGGATCGGCACCAAGGCCCGCAAACCGGCATTCGCCAGGAGCCCCCAGGAGACGTCCGGCGGCTGCACGCCCAGGCCGAGAAACGAGAGAAAACTCTCAAAGAGCATCACCCGCGGCACCGTCAGCGAGAGGGTGACCACCACCGTGCCCACGAGGTTCGGCACGACGTGCCGAAAGAGCATCCGCAGCGGCCCGGCCCCGGCGGCCCGGGCGGCTTCCACGAACGAGGCATCCCGCAGGCTCAGCACCCGACCGCGGACGATGCGGGCCATCGACAGCCAGCTCACCGCCCCCACGACGCAAAAGAAGATCGCCAGCCGGCCGATGCCCAGGGAGTCCAGCGCGAGCCGCACGGAGTCTTCGCCGAGGACCGTCACCAGGAAGACCACCAGGAACACCAGTGGAATCGAGTCGAGCACGTCAACCGCCCGCATCATCGCCTCGTCGATCCAGCCGCCCGCCCAGCCGGCGATTGCTCCGAAGGGCACACCGATTGCCAGCGTCACCGCCGCGGCCACCGCCGCGGCCGCCAGGGAAACCCTCGCCCCCCAGGCGACCCTCGCCAGCAGGTCGCGGCCGAGTTCGTCGCGGCCCAACAGGCCGGAGAGGGCGAGGTCGCCAAAGAGTGCCACCCGGGCCCGCACCAGCAGCCGCGAGAAGGGTCCCAGGCTGCCGAAGTTTCGCTCGATCCAGACGCCCGGCTGCTCTCCCTCGCGGGCGGCCAGGCCGGCCAGCCGCTCCACCACCGCTCCGGCCAGCGGAGGCTCGAGCGTCCGCGAGGTATCGACCAGCCGCGGCGAGGGGAGCGGCGCCAGCGGCACGAAGACCGCCACGAACACCGCCAAGGCAAGCAGGCCCGCCGCCAGCCGACCGCTTGCCGGCAGCGACAGCCAGGGGGAACTGCCGGGTGAGATGGTGGCCGTTGGCTGCATCGAGTCATCCACGCCCTGGGGGCCTGCTATCGCTGGAGTTCGATCCGCGGGTCGAGGGCCGCCTGCACCAGGTCGACGAGGATCCCGGTCATGCCCAACAGCAGCGTGTAGAGCAGCACCAGACCCATCGCCAGGGTGTAGTCACGCTGGGTGGCCGCCTCGATGAAGTGGTAGCCGATACCGGGGATCGCGAAGACTTTTTCCACCACCACGCTGCCGGTGAGGATGCCCGCGATCGCCGGACCCAGAAAGCTCACCAGCGGCCCGACCGCCCCCCGCAGGGCATGGTGCAGGAGAATCCGCTTTCGATCGGCCCCCTTGGCCCTCGCGGTGCGGACCCAGTCGCTCTGGAGGGCCTCGACGACGCCCGACCGCACGAGCCTGGCCACCTCGGCGGCATAGACGGCCGCCAGACAGCCGGCCGGCAGCAGCAGTTGTGGCAGCGTGCCCCATCCCGCCGCCGGCAGCAGCCGCCAACGGTAGACCACCAGCAGCACCGCCAGCCCCGCCAGGGCAAAGCTCGGCACCGAGATGCCCACCATCGCCACCGCCCGCACCGCCGTGTCGACCATCCCGCCGGGCCGGGCCGCCGAGAGCAGCCCCGCCGCCCCGCCGACGAGCACCGCCAGCGTGATCGCCACCGCGCCGAGCGTGGCGGTCGCCGGCCAGCCCTCGGCGATCACCTCGGCCACCGAGTAGTCGGCCAGGCGGAAGCTCATTCCCATGTCGCCCCACATGAGCCGGCCGAGTTCGTCGAGGTACTGCCTGGCCAGGGGGGCATCCAGCTGGTAACGGCGGGCGATCGCCTCGCGGATCTCCGGCGGGGGCTGTCGCTCCGCCGAGAAGGGTCCGCCGGGCACCGCCCGCATCAGAAAGAAGGTGGCGGTATAGACCGCCAGCAGCGTGATGGCCAGCCAGCAGACCCGGCGGATGAGAAAGCCGATCATCGCGTCACCCCCACGGCTGCTGCCGCCTGCCCCGCCGGCAGCCGGCGGCGGCGGCGGGCCTCCTGCCGCATCGCGGCATCGACGCCGAGCCGGTCGAGAGGATGAATGTCGAGCGGGTTGTCGGTGAAGCCCTCGACCCACGGGGCCACCAGGTTTTTGCTCGTGCGGGTGAACAGAGGCAGCACCGGAAGCTCCCGCATCAGAATTTCCTCGGCCTCGTGGAAGAGCCCGTGTCGCACCGCCGGGTCGGTCGCCTCCGCGGCGTCGGCCACCAGCCGATCGTAGTCGGACGAGGCGAAGCCGGTCTGGTTGTTGGCGCCGCCGCTGACGAACAGATCGAGGAAGGTGTTGGGGTCGACGTAATCGCCGACCCAGCCTGCCCGGGCCACCCAGTAGTCGAGACGGCTCTGGGAATCGAGGAAGGCTCCCCACTCCATCGAGGCGAGTTCCGCGTCGATCCCCAGCACCTCCTTCCACTGGGCCTGGGCGATCTCGGCGACCATCTGATGGCCCTCGTCGGCATTGAAACTGATCGTGATCCGCGGAAAGCCGCGGCCGCCAGGATAGCCGGCCTCCGCGAGCAGCCGGCGGGCCTCGTCAGGGTTCCTCGGGGCGGTCTGGGCGGGGCGGTAGCCGGTCGCCTGCTCGAGCCCGGCGGGCACGAAGCTCAGCGAGACCGGCTCGCCGGGGCCGTAGACGGCATCCACGATGCTCCGGCGATCGAGGGCCAGCGAGAGGGCCCGCCGCACGCGGGCATCATCGAGCGGTGGCCGGGTGGTGTTGAGGCGGTAGAAGCCGATCGTCAGTTCCTCCGAGAGCCGCAGGCTCTCATCGCCACGCGAGGCGAGGGTGCGGGCCACGAAGGGGGGCAGTGTCGTCGACCAGTCGACCGCGGCGGTTTCAAAGAGAGCCAGGGCCGTCGCCGCCGACTCGACCGCCATCGCGTCGACGACCTTCAGCCTGGTGGCCTCGGCATTGAAGTAGCGGTCGTTGCGGATCAGCCGCACCCGGTCACGCAGCCGGCGGAAGCCGAGACGGTAGGGTCCGCTGGCCACGAGGGTGCCGGGCTTGGTCCAGGCCGGCGAGCCATGCTGCTCGATGACATGGATCGGCACCGGCGAGAGCGGATAGAAGCCGCACAGGTGGAGGAAGTAGGGCGTGGAATGCTCGAGGGTCACCAGCAGCCTGCGGGGTCCGTCCGCGGCGATGCCGACAGACTTCTTGAAGTCGGGCAGCACGGCGCGGGCGGCGGTCGCCCGTCCCTCGCCGACGAGCGGGTGATCCGGCGGCGCGTAGCAGACACCCTCGACCACCACCACGCGGGCCTGCTCCCCCTCGCCGCCGAAGAAGCCGGCCTCGCCGGCTGACCACCCGGCCGCAGGATCGGGCGGGCCGTCGAATGGCGGCAGCCGCCCTGCCGGCCCGACCCACGACGCCACGCCCCGCAGGACAGGCCCGCGGCCGTGCGGACGGGCCGGATCGGTCCGATCCAGCTCGATTTCGACGGGGTCACCACCGGCGATCCGGCCGCTGCTGTACGCCCTCGCGCCTTTGATCGCCCACAGCTGATAGGCGTATTCAGCCGCGGTGGCCGGGTCGAGCATCCGTCGCCACGAGGCGACCACGCACTCCGCGTCGAGTGGTGTGCCGTCGGACCAGACCGCCTCGCGGAGCGTAAAGCTGTAACGCATGGCGTCGTCGGAGACTTCCCACGACTCGGCCAAACCGGGAATCACCGCCAGGGAACGGGGATCCCACCGCACGAGCCGTTCGAAGAGCGCCGCGGCGAGCCGGCCCTCGGGCTGGCCGGTGATCAGCTGCGGGTCGAGGCTCTCCGGCTCCGTGCCGTTGATGAAGGCGAAGTCGGCCTCCCGCTCGGCGGGAAACCAGAGGCCCCAGCCCGCCACGAGAGCCAGCAGCCCCAGCAGCAGCCAGGGCAGGAAATCTCGAACTCGGCTGGGCATCATGTCTTGTCATCTCCGCAGCACGCGCAGGCCCGCCGCCGTCACGGCCCGATCGCGTCCCGGACCGTCTGCTCGACATCCTCGTAGGTAAAGCCGCGGCCCAACCGCGTGGCGGCCATGTCGTCGTCATACCGCTCGAGCAGCTTCCCGTCGCGACCGTAGACGAACACCCCTGGCACGCTCACCAGCTCGAGCTTGTCGAGCATCGCGTCGGCCTCCTCGCCGGAGAGGAGGTTGGTGATGCGGGCATCGACCTTTTCGAGAAAGCCGCGGACGCGAGGGATCACCTCGTCGACATCGCCGATCCCCTCGTAGTCGAGCGAGAGCGAGAGGCAGGCGAGGTCGTCGGGATACCTCGCGGCCAACTCCAGCAGCCTGGGAAACTCCTTGACGCACGGCGGGCAGGAGGTGCTCCAGCAGTCGAGCACCACGACCTTCCCGCGAAATGATTCGACCTTCGCAAGCAGCCCGGCATGATCGACCACCTGCAGGGTAACCGCCGGCGGCGGGGCCTCTCGGCAGCCGGCCGTGGCGGCAGCGGACACGAGCAGGCAGATCGCGGAGATTCCAAGGGGCGTTCGCATGGGGCCGGTTCCTGCGGGGAGATGTTCGGCGGGTCACTTTGTCCACGGTCGGCTAGGATCGGATTACCGCCGCCGCCAATCGTACCGCGGCGAATTCCCGCCGTCCTCAGCGATGCCTCGTTTCGCACACGTCCGCCACCGCCCGCCGAGCCGCCCGGCGGAAGCCCGCGGCCTGGTGGTGGCCTGCGCCGTGATGCGGAGCCGGGTGAACCTCTCCCATATCGTGCGGAGCTGCGGCTGCTTCGGGATCGGCCGGGTCATCGCCTGCGGCGCCGGCGGGCTCGACCGACGCATCGCCCGTGACGGAGCCGACGAGGTGGTCCTCGAGGTGCACCGCAGCCTCCCACCGGTGCTCGATCGGCTGCGGGCGGAGGGCCATGAACTGGTGGGGCTTGAACAGGCGAGTGGGTCGGAGTCGCTTTTCGAATTCTCCTTCGTTCACAAGACGGCCCTCGTGGTGGGCAACGAACGCACCGGCCTCGAACCGGAGGTGCTCGCAAAGCTCGACCGCGTGGCCGAGATCCCGATGGCGGGGCTGCCCCACAGCCTCAATGCCGCAACCTCCGCGGCGATCGCGATCTACGAATACTGCCGCCAGCATCCGGGGAGTGGTGGATGACGCTCGTGATCGGCACCGACGAGGCCGGCTACGGGCCCAACCTCGGGCCGCTGGTGGTCGCGGCAACCGCCTGGGAGGTCGATGCGGCAGCCGGGCAGGCCGACGATCGGCTCGCCGAGGCGGTGGCTTGCGGCCTTGCCGAGGGCGGGATCGTGTGGGCCGACTCCAAGCGGGTCTTCCGGCGGGGCGACCCGGCCGCCGGCCCCTTGGCCCGCGGCGTGCTCGCCGCCGCCGCGATCATCTCCGGCAGCGTGCCGCGGGTGTGGCGGTCGCTCGCCGCGGCGGTCGGCCGGATCACCCCCGACCCGGCCGACGGCGAGGGAACGCAGTGGGAGGGCATCGAGCAGGCCGAACTGATCGACGACCCGGCCGCGGCCGCCCTCGAGAGCGTCGCGGCAGCGATCGCCCGACGGCTCGAAGCGGGGGGCGTGCGGCTGGTCGGGCTTGCGTGCCACGGCATCTACCCGGCCTGCTTCAACAGGCTGCTCGAGGCGGGCGAGAACAAATCCGACATCCTCTCGCGGACGACACTCGCCCTCGCCGCCGGAGTCCGCGGTCACGACAGCCGCCGGCCGGCGAGAATCCACTGCGATCGCCACGGCGGTCGCAAGCGGTATGCCGCCGCGGTGGGCCGGGCCTTCGGCGGGGTCGCCAAGACGCTCAACGAGGCGGCCGACAGTTCGAGCTACGAGGTCGCCGCGGCACCCGGGCTCTTCCCGCAGGATACGGCGGCGACATGGATCGGATTTTCCGTGGGCGGGGAGCGACGGCCGCCGGTGGCCCTGGCAAGCATGGCGGCAAAGTTCGTCCGCGAGATGGCGATGGACCACTTCAACCGCCGCTGGGCCTGCCTGGTTCCGGGCATCGCCCCCACCGCCGGCTACCCGCTCGATGCCCGCCGCTGGAGGGCCGAGGCCGACGGGGCGATCCGCCGCCTGGGCATCGACGAGGCGACGCTCTGGCGGCGGCAATAGGCTGCGGCGTGTCCTGCCGAACCCGGCGTGCCGGTGAGGGGTTTGCCCGCGACGTCGCCGGCAAGCACAATCGCAGCGAACGAGAGCCGCCTGCCGATTCCCAGCCGCGATGTTGCGATAGCCACGATGACCACCCATCTCTACATCGTGCGGCATGCCTGGGCCGAGGACATGGCCGCCGACGGCACCGACTTCTCGCGGCAGCTGACCAAGAAGGGCATCCGGCGGTTTGAGAAGATGGCCCGTCGGCTCCGCGAGGGCGGCATGCAGGTCGACCTGATCGCCACAAGCCCGCTGCCGCGGGCCCGGGAGACCGCGGAGATCCTGGCGGCCGGGCTTGGTGGCTGTGAACTGGAGGTGATCGATCTGCTCGCACCGGGCTCCGACTGGCATGCCACCGCCGCCTGGACGCTCGAGCAGGAGGCGATGCGGGTCGCCTGGGTGGGCCACAACCCCTGCGTCTCGCGGCATGTCGCCACCGCCATCGGCAATACCTCGGCGTTGGTGCGGATGCAGAAGGGCTCGGTGGCCTCGATCCGTCTCGATGACGGGCTGGGCCACGCGGGCGAACTGGTCTGGCTGGCCAACGCCGAACTGCTCAACTGCTGACTCAGGCGACCCCATCGCGGTCGCACACCGTTTTGCCGAGCACCGATGGAACTCCTCAGGCGGCTGATCATCGAAGCGGCAGCATCGCTCGCGGTCTGCCTGGTGGTGATTCTGGCGAGCAGCGGCAGCACCGACGGCGACGCCGGAAGGCTGGCGGGCGGCCTGGCCTACGGCCTGGGAGTGATGGCGGCGATGTATGCCTTCGGCCGGGCGGGGGCGGTGCAGGCCAACCCGGCAGTCACGCTGGCGGTCTTCGCCACCGGCAACGCGAGCCTGCCGAGGCTTGTTGCGTGCCTCGTCGGGCAGTGCCTCGGTGGAGCGATCGCCGGAGGGCTGGCGGCCTGGCTGCTGGCCGACGCGGGCACGGCGGTCGGCCTGCCGGTCGGGGAACTCTCGCTGGCCGACCCGACAAAGGCCGTGGTGGTCGAGGCGGTGTTGGCGGCGGTCTGGGCCTTGACCTTCCTGTCGTGCGTTGTCGATGGCCGCATGGGCGGGGCGGCCCCGCTGGTGGTCGGATTGGCGGTTGCCGGGCTGGCGATCGCCGGGATCCCCTGGACCGGGGCCGCCATGAACCCCGCGAGGGCCCTCGCCTCGGCGGTCGGCAGCGGCGACTTCGCCACGCTCTGGATCGGTCTGGCCGGCCCGCTGGCCGGCGGCGGCGTGGCGGGAATGGCCTGGCGGATCCTGCCGGCTGCCCGCCGTTCGCGATAGAACCTCAGGGCTCTCGGGGGTTTCGGCCAGTCTGTTTTCCGCCGCCCGGCTCGCCTACACTTATGGGCGATGGTTGGTCCGGCCTGGAATCGAAACGGTCGGTGGTTTTCGCATACCCGTTCGAGGAGTTTTGATCGATGTCACGTGTCCATGCCGAGGCCGAGAAGCCGTCCGTTGTTGAGCCCGGGGAGCACCGTGGTGCATGCCGCCGCCTGGGAATGCTTGCAGCCGTCGTGCTGCCGTGTGCCATGCTGCTTTCAGGCTGTGCCCCCTCCGAACCGAAGAAGCCCGCCGGAGAGGTGGTGGAGGTCGAAGAGATCGAGATGGTGCCCGCCGACGGCGGCGAGGGCAAGGCCGACGAGACGCTCGGCGAGAAGGCGAAGGAAGCGGTCGATGCCGCCAAGGACGAGGCCGACCGCGTGATCGATGAAGCCAAGAAGTCGGCCGGCGAGGCGACCGAGGCGGTCGAGAAGAAGACCGAGGAGGTGATCGAGGCCTCGAAGAAAGAGGCCGCCGAGATGAAGAAGGAGGCCGGCGAGGCGGCCGAGAGTGTGAAGGAGGCGGTTGAAGAGGCTGCCGGGAAGGCTGGCGAGGGTGCCCGCGAGGCGGGTGGGGCGGCCAAGGAGGCCGCTGGAAAGGCCGGTGAGGCCGCGAAGGACGCGGTCGAAAAAACCAAGGAGGCGGCCGGCAAGGCGATCGAGCGGGTCAAGGAGGCGACCGGCGGCGGGGGCGACTCTGCGGCCCTCGAGAAGGCCCGGGCTGCGGTGGCCGCGGCGGCTGGGATGCCCCGCGAGCAGGTGGAACTCGGCGACCCGGCACTCACCGCCGGGGTGCCGGGCAGCGGCCTGATCACGCTTGAGCAGATCGACCGTTGGCTCGCCGACCCGGCCAACCACGTCGAGCTTGATCCGGTCCTTCCCCTGGGCCTGGCGGCTGGTGCCACCCAGATTCAGGGGATCGATCGGAATCCGCTCACGCGGGCCAAGATTGAACTGGGCCGCCAGCTCTACTTCGATCCGCGGCTCTCCAAGGATTCGACCGTCAGCTGTGCCAGCTGCCACGCTCCCGATCAGGGCTACACCGCCCACACGCAGTTCGGCGTCGGCATCGACGGCCAACAGGGCGGCCGCAATTCGCCGGTCGCCTACAACCGCATTCTCTCGGGCGAGCAGTTTTGGGACGGCCGTGTTGATTCGCTCGAGGAGCAGGCGGTCGGCCCGATCGCCAACCCGATCGAGATGGGTTTCACCCATGAGGGCGTCGTCAAGCGGCTCTCGGAGATGCCGGTCTACGCGCGGCAGTTCGCGGCGATCTTCGGCGAACTCACGATCGACCGCGTGGGCGACGCGATCGCCACCTTTGAGCGGGCGATCGTGACGGCCCCCTCGCCCTACGACTACAACGAACTGTTGCGTCCGTTCGAGGCTCTCGACGAGGAAGACATCGCCGACGACCCCGAACTTGCCGAGAAATATGCGATGCTCACCGCCGGGGCCAAGGCCAACCCGATGAGCGAGTCGGCCAAGCGGGGGCGGGACATCTTCTTCAGCGAGAAGGGCAACTGCACCGCCTGCCACGTGGGTGCCAACCTCGCCGACGAGAAGTACCACAATGTCGGGATCGGGATGGACAGGGAGAATCCCGACCTCGGCCGCTTCGCCGTGACCAAAGACCCCGCGGATACCGGTGCCTTCAAGACACCGACGGTCCGCAACGTGGCCCTCACGGCACCCTACATGCATGACGGCTCGGTGGCCACGCTCGAGGAGGTGGTGGAGTGGTACGCCAAGGGCGGCCATCCCAACCCGCATCTCAGCGATAAGATCCGGCCGCTCAAGCTCAGCGAGCAGGACAAGGCCGATCTCGTCGAGTTCATGAAGGCCTGCACCGGACCCACGCCCAGCGTGGAGACCAGCCGGCTGCCGGCTGACAGTTAGCGGGCCCGGACCGCATGAGGAGGTCGAGGCACCAGCGTGGCTGACCGTTCGCAGTGGATTCCGCTGACGGCAGCGGTGCGACCCTTCTCCGTCGGGCTCGATCTTGGCGGCACGAATATCAAAGCCGGGCTCGTCGATGACGAGGGCCGCACGCTGGCCTACCACACCGAGCCGACGGAGGTGGCCCGCGGGCCGGAGGACGTGGCGGCGAGGCTCGGCGGCTGCGTGGCCACCCTGGCTGCCCTGACGGGCATCGAGCCTGGGGAAATCGCGACGGTGGGCCTGGGCACCCCGGGGCCGCAGGACCTTGCCAGCGGCGTGATCCACGATGCGGGCAACCTGCCGGGCTTTGAAGACTTCCCGATCCGCGACCGGGTGTCGGCCCACTGTGACCACGCGGTGACCTTCGCCAACGATGCCACCGCCGCGGCCTACGGCGAGTATTGGATCGGCTCGGGCCGCGACCTTGCGAGCATGGTCTTCTGGACGCTCGGCACGGGGATCGGTGGCGGGGTGGTGATCGACGGGGTCTGCCTGGAGGGCCACCACAGCCATGCCACCGAGTGCGGCCACATCATCGTCGACACCTCGCCGGAGGCGAGGCTTTGCCCCTGCGGGCAGCGGGGTCACCTCGAGGCCTACGCCAGCGCCACGGCTCTCGTGAAGTCCGCCCGCGGGGCGGTGCACGCCGGCCTCGGCACTCGGCTGGCCACGGTGGCCGCTACCGGCAAGCCGATCACGCCGATCGTGATTGCCCGCGAGGCGAAGGCCGGAGACGAGACGGCGATGGAGCTGATCCTCGAGGCGGCCGGCTGGCTGGGCATCGGCACCGTCAACCTGATGCACATCATCGACCCCGAGGGCGTGGTGCTCGGCGGGGCGATGACGTTCGGCCGGGAGGCCGACCCGATCGGCCGGGCCTTCATCGAGCGTGTTCGACAGGAGGTTCGCGATCGGGCCTTCCCGCTGCTCGCCGAGCAGACGACGATCCGTTATGCGACTCTCGGTGGTGACGCCGGCTACATCGGTGCCGCCGGCCTGGCCCGGGCCGCCGGCCGCGGCGGATGAAGAGGCCCGAGTGATTCCCCGCGACAGCATCCCGATGCCCTTCGACTGCAAGCACATCCGCAACTTCTCGATCGTGGCCCATATCGACCACGGCAAGAGCACGCTCGCCGACCGGCTGCTCGAGCACACCGGCACCGTCGAGAAGCGGCAGCTCAAGCAGCAGATGCTCGACGACATGGAACTCGAGCGGCAGCGAGGGATCACGATCAAGGCCCGGGCGGTGCGGATGGAGTGGCTCTACCAGGGGGAGCGGTATGA
The DNA here is from genome assembly GCA_964600785.1 of uncultured Chitinophagaceae bacterium. Lineage (GTDB taxonomy): Bacteria > Planctomycetota > Planctomycetia > Pirellulales > UBA1268 > M30B53. Next base: position 14,172 of record CAZRKH010000091.1, on the reverse strand, counting down.
GCTGAACCTGATCGACACGCCCGGGCATGTCGACTTCCACTACGAGGTCTCCCGCAGCCTCGCCTGCTGCGAAGGCGCGGTGCTTTTGGTCGACGCCTTCCAGGGGGTCGAAGCCCAGACGGTGGCCAATGCCTATGCCGCGATCGGCCAGGACCTCGCGATCGTGCCGGTGATCAACAAGATCGACCTGACCCACGCCCGGGTCGACGAGGTGCTCGAGGAGATGGAGCAGAGCCTGGGGATCGACTCCGACGAGGTGATCCTCGCCAGTGCCAAGGCGGGGATCGGCATCGAGGAACTGCTCGGGAGAATCGTGGAGCGGATCCCGCCGCCGGTCGGCGACCCCGAGGGGGTGCTGCGGGCGATGGTCTTCGACAGCCACTACGACGCCTACCGCGGGGCGATCACCTACATCCGCCTGGTGGATGGCACGATCCGCAAGGGCCAGAAGATCCGTTTCCTGCGGACCGGCAGCTCCCACGAGGTGATCGAGCTGGGCCAGTTCGTGCCTGCCCGGCGGCCCTGCGAGCAGCTCACCGCGGGGCAGGTGGGCTACCTCGTGTGCAACATCAAGGACGTCAAGCAGGTCCACATCGGCGACACCGTGACCGTTCCCGGCGAGGAGGCGGCCGCGGCCCTGGCCGGGTACAAGCCGCCGCAGCGGATGGTCTACTGCGGGCTCTACCCCAGCGAAGGCGAAAACTTCGAGGAACTCCGGGATGCACTGGAAAAGCTTGGCATCAACGACCCCTCCTTCGAATACCAGCCAGAGAGCAGCGAGGCTCTTGGCTTCGGCTTCCGCTGCGGTTTCCTGGGGCTGCTGCACATGGAGATCATCCAGCAGCGGCTGGAGAAGGAATCGGATCTCGACCTGGTGCAGACCGCCCCCAACGTCACCTACCAGATCCTCACCAGCCAGGGTGAGACCCTGGAGATCACCAACCCCCAGGACGTGCCCGATCCCGGTCAGATCGAGGAGTTCCGCCAGCCGATCGTGCGGACGAGCTTCATCACGCCGGCGGAATACATCGGGCCGATCATGCAGCTGTGCACCGACCGCCGCGGTGCCTTTTTGAAAACGGAGTATCTCTCACCGACCCGCGCGATGCTCGTTTTCGACCTGCCGCTCGCCGAGGTGATCTACGACCTCCACGACAAGCTCAAGAGCGTGACCAAGGGCTACGGCACGATGGACTACGAGATGCTCGGCTATTTTCCGGCCGATCTCGTGCGGCTCGACATCCTCGTGGGCGGCAAGAAGGTCGATGCCCTCTCGATCATCTGCGACCGCCGTGATGCCGACCGCCGCGGACGGGCGATCGTGAAGAAGCTCCGCGGCGAGATCGACCGGCACATGTTTGAGGTGGCCCTGCAGGCGGCGATCGGTTCACGGATCATCGCCCGCGAGACGATCTCGGCACTCCGCAAGAACGTCACGGCCAAATGCTACGGCGGCGACATCTCCCGCAAGAAGAAGCTCTGGGCCAAGCAGAAGGAGGGCAAGAAGCGGATGAAGAGCATCGGGAGTGTCGACATCCCGCAGAAGGCCTTCATGGCCGTGCTCGACACCGGTGGCGAGCGGTAGCCCCGCCTGCAGGATCCAGCCATGCCCGGACCCGTCGCCCCCCTGCCCCTCGATGCCCTCCGCGAGACCTACCGCGAGGCACTGCTTGAAAACGTGCTCCCCTTCTGGATGCGGCACGGCCTCGACCACGAGCACGGAGGGGTGCTGACCTGCCTCGATCGCGACGGCGGTCTTTACGACTCCGACAAGAGCGTCTGGTTCCAGGGCCGCTTCGGCTGGCTGCTTGCCACGCTGGCTCTCGAGCTGGAGCCCCGCGAAGACTGGCTCGCCGGGGCCCGCTCGTGCGTGGAGTTTCTCCAGCGGCACGGCTTCGATTCCGACGGGCGGATGTTCTTCATTCTCACCCGCGACGGCCGGCCTGTCCGCAAGCGGCGGTATGTCTTTTCGGAGATGTTTGCGGCGATGGCCTTTGCCGCCTATGCCGCGACGAGCGGGGATTCAAAGCGGGCCCTGGCGGCGGTCGATCTCTTCGAGCGGGCCTGCGAGCGGCTGGAGAGTCCTGGTGGGATCGAGCCGAAGCAGATCACCGCCACGCGGGCCACCGCCGGCTTCGGCGGCCCGATGATCGTGCTCGGGACCGGGCAGGCCCTGCGGGCCTCGCTGGCTCACCTCGGCAAGACCGCGATACGTGACAGCGCTGCGGGCGGGCAGGCGGCCGATTGGATCGGTCGGAGTCATGCCCGGATCAACGCCCGGGTCGATGCGGCGATCGACGCGATACAAACCCGCTTCGTGCGTCCGGAGCTCGAGGCGGTGCTTGAGAACGTGCTCGCCGACGGGAATACCTTCCTGGATCATGCCGACGGCCGGCTGGTGAATCCCGGCCACGCGATCGAAGGAGCCTGGTTCATGATGCAGGAGGGGGTCGACCGCGGCGACGACTCGCTGGTCGAGCTGGGTATGACAATGCTCCGCTGGAGCTGGAAGATCGGCTGGGACGAGGGATACGGCGGGATCCTCTATTTCCGCGACGTGCTGGGCAAGCCGGTCACCGAGTATTGGCATGACATGAAGTTCTGGTGGCCCCAGAACGAGGCGGTGATCGCCACGCTGATGGCCTGGTCGCTCACCGGCGACGCAACCTTCCGTGACTGGCATGCCAAGGTCCATGCCTGGGCCCATGCCCACCTGGCCGACCCAGAGCAGGGCGAGTGGTATGGCTGGGCCCGGCGGGACGGCACCCCCACCCACACCGCCAAAGGCAGCCTCTGGAAGGGCCCTTTCCACCTGCCGCGGATGCAGCTGGTCTGCTGGCAGCTGCTTGCGCGACACACCGCCTGAGGTCCCCAACCACCCGCTGCGGCGGCCGTGCCCCAAAAATATTCTTCATATGCATCTTCTTGTGTAGCCACGCCATGGTCGGCGACAACGCCGTGCCCGTGTGGGTGACCCACGTCGATCTCGCCGCCGTGCGGAACACGCAGAACTTGGACATCCTTGTCCGCCGCAGCGACCTTTCGGTCATCACAACGGCCCTCGAAGGGGCTGGCTTCATGCGGATGAAGCTCAACTCGTTTCGCGACAAGAATCGCACGCAACTTCGCGACTTCCTCGCCTGAACCGCCCGTGGAAAAAGCCCTCCATGGACCCCTGCACGCGGACGCGGGCGATCAAAGCCCACTTGAGCAACTTCCCAAAAAGCCGAGGCTTGGGGTGTCGCCGATCGCGTCCTGCGGCGGCAGACGTGTTCCACAGTCTGCGAAGGCTCAGCCACGCCTCGTGACTGGCACGAATCACACCTTATTCGTGCGTTGCGCTCGAACGGCGGCGTTTGCGGCAGGAGAGGAGCCCGGCCAGCCCCGAGCCCAGCAGCAACGCCGTCGACGGTTCAGGAACGACCACGAGAGTATCGCCTTGGACATCAAAGTAGTCCGAAAAATCACCGGTGTTCGTGCCCTGAAAACACAGATTGTTGAAAGAATAGAGGCTCACTTCTACTGAATCCACCCCCATGTCCACCGACGCCAATACCAACGAACTGAATGCAAGCAAAAAGTGGGGAAGCGGCAAACGCTTGAAGTTTTCGTATCCAGCCAATCTCTTATCTGGGCCGACCAAATCCACCTTTTTTGTGCCCGCGTGACCGTCGCGAGCACGGACACCGGATTTCAACTGAAAAAAGCGGCTGCCACGAATGGCGGCCTTCGCGATGCTTGGCCCCAGTGACGAGGGCAGAGCCGCAATCGAGCACGCCGCCCAGACGAAAAGAGCCCGAACTGCCCCTCGCCAGACCGCGCGGACGGCGCTCAGCGACCTCGGGAAGCACCCCGGCGAGCCACCGGCACCGGCAGTCACGAGCCGCAGATTTGGTGGCTGGCACCTTTGGCCTTTGGATTGGGTCACTCCATGGGTAGCAGCCGGGCCAACTCGACGACCACCGGAGCTGCGGCGTCATCGACCAGCCCGGCGCACGAGAGCGGCTCGTGCGGCTCGACGCTCGTGTCGAGGGAATACGTGCCACCGATCGGTTGGCGAAACACCCGCGTCCGCCGCGTGGCCGCGTCGATCACCCAGACTTCCGGAATGCCGTGCCGGGCATAGAGCGGCACCTTCGTGCCGAGGTCGTAGGCCAAGCTCGTATCGGAAACCTCGATGACAAGCAGCACATCCGCCGGCCCCGGATGGGCCGTCGTGTAGAAGTCGGCCCGGGGCCGGAGGATCGCGATATCGGGCTCGGGCTCGTTGATGTCATCCAGACGGAGTGGGTTTTGGCAGCGAATGTAGACAGACTCTCGAGCATGGCGGCCGAAGTGCCTGGCGAGCATGTCGACGATTGCTGCGTGCAAAGCCCCGCTCGGCGACATGTCAATGATCTCCCCATCGATGAGCTCCACCCGGTCTGCGGGACCGAGGATGCCGGTCTCGCCCATGCGATGAAACGCCTCTACCGAGATGCGATGCCGCGACGGGGCGTTAACAGGAATTGTGACCATGGCAGCGGCACCCTCGCTGAAACGCGGATTCGCGGAAACAGGCATTCACGCCGTCTAGAGAATAAGTATACAGTAGCACACTACCCAGGCAATCTGGGTAGGGGCACCAAGCAGTGCGGGTGATGGGCCCGGGACCGTCGGTTTTTCAACTACCGCCGCCGCAGGATGCGGCGATCGGCGACGCCCAAAAACCTCGGCTTTTTGGGGAATCGCTCAAGTGGGCTTTGATCGCCCGCATCGGATCGTAGTGCCAGAGGATCTGCTTTATGTGGTTCTCTGAAGGGTAAGGCGAACCAAGCAATCATGAGGCATGTGTGGAACATCGCTTCAGCTTTCAGCCGCCGAGACTCCCACAATCGTCGCGGTGCGGACGGAAACCTGTCGGCCGCGGCGGCCGCCATTGGCCTGGCGGTCGTGGCCTTCACCACAGCCACCGCACGCCCCACGCATGCCGGCACGTTCGAGCTGGCGGAAGTCTTCGGTTCCGGGATGGTGCTGCAGCAGGCGCAGCCGGTGCGGATCTGGGGCCGCGCCGACACTGGTGACCGCGTGAGCGTGTCTTTTGGCGACGACACCGCCTCGGTCACGACCGATGAACGTGGTCATTGGATTGCCACGCTGCCCGCGAGGCAGGCCTCGTCCGAGCCGGAGTCGCTCGTCGTCTGCCGCGATCAGGATCGCCGCCAACTCGACAATCTGCTCGTGGGCGAAGTCTGGCTGGCCGCCGGTCAGTCAAACATGCTTTTGCCGCTGGCGAAGACCGAAGATGCCAGCCGCGAAATTGCCGCAGCCGAGCGGCCCACAGTGCGACTGCTCATGCTCGAGGCCGCGGCCGGCGGTGACCGCCGGCGGTACACGCCCGCACAGATCGCGGCCCTCGAGCCGTCCCGCTTTTTCCGCGGCTCGTGGCAGCCTTGCACGCCGCAAACCGCCGCCGGCTTTTCGGCGGTGGGCTCCTTCTTCGGAGCCTCGCTGGCCGACCAACTCGGCGTGCCGGTGGGAGTGATCTGCGTGGCGGTGGGCGGATCACCCACCGAAGCCTGGGTTCGCCGCGGGGCCATCGCCGCCGACCCGGCCCTTGCCGCGATCACCGAGAAGCCCTGGCTCGACAACCCGGCGGTGGCCGGCTGGTGCAGCGAGCGGGCACGGCTGCAATTGGCCCGTGTCGAGGTCGGGTCGCTTCCTGGCGATGCGTCGGGGCCGAACCATCCGTTCAAGCCGGGCTTCCTCTGGGAGGCGGGCATCGCCCCGCTGGTGCCGCTGGCGATTCGTGGCGTGGTCTGGTACCAGGGTGAGTCAAACGCCGAGTCACCCGACCGGGTGGCCCAGCACACCCCGCTGCTCTCCCGGCTCATCACCGACTGGCGACGGGCCTGGAATCGGCCGCGTCTGCCGTTTGGCGTCGTGCAGCTGCCGGGCATGCAGCGGCCCTCCTGGCCCGCGTTTCGCGAGAGCCAGCGACGCCTCGCCGAGAGTCTGCCGGGGGTGGGCCTCGTCGTCACGCTCGACCTCGGCCTGCGAAGCGACGTCCATCCGCCCGACAAGCGGCCCATCGGCGAACGGCTGGCTCGCTGGGCGGCAGTCGAGGTCTACGGCCGAGAGGGAACCTCGACGGGGCCGGTTCCCGAGCGGGCCTTTTGCCGCGAGGGCTCAATTGTGGTCCGCTTCCGCGACACTCCCGGCGGGCTGGCCACCACCGACGGCAAGCCGCCAAGGCACTTCGCGGTTCGTCGCCGGGAGGGCGTGTTCCAGCCGGCCGAGCCACCGCCGCCGATCGCCGACCCGCCGTGATTCCGCATCAGCCCCGACGGCTCGCGACTCGCTTGCGGCGGGCCGGCTTGGCCTTGGGGGCCTTCCCTCCAGATGCCGCTGCCGGCTTTCGCGGCGAGCGGGCCAACCGCTTTGCCGAGGGCTTGCGGCCACGACGTGAGGGCCGCAGCTCGGCATCAACATTGCTCGACCCGCACATCGCCGGATCGGCGTCGTTTGCCTCGAGGTAGCCGAAGACCTCACGGCGACCGGTCTGCACGTGCTGCCGCACGATCTCCGCAGCCGAGTCGCCATCGCGGGCGGCGATCGCCCGGATCAGTCGCCTGTGGCTCCGCCAGGTGGTCACCGCCGCGGGCAGTGTGAGAAAACTCGGGATCCGTCGCTGCGGCGAGAAGCCGAAGGCCATCAGCTTCATGTCGGCGGCGATCTTGGAGAGCCAGCGGTTGCGGGCCGCTTCGAAGACGACCTCGTGGAACCGCTGCTCGTCGGCAAGCCAGTCGTCCATCATCGCCTGATCGGCATGCTTCTCTTTTGCAGCGGCGATCTGGCGGATGATGGCGAAGGATCGGCCGGCAAGGCCGCGGAGTTCGTCGATCTCCAGGGGCGTCGCGTAGAGGGCCGCCTGGGCCGCGGCGACCGGCTCGAGGGCCTCACGAACATCGTAGAGCTGGGCCAGATCCTGCCGGGTCATCCGTCGCACGAAGGCTCCCGCCCCGGGCACATGCTCGACAAGCCCTTCGCTCGCCAGCCGGGTGACCGCTTCGCGGACCGGCGTCATGCTCATCCCGATCGCGTCGGCCAACTTGCGGTTGACCAGTTGCATGCCCGGCTCGAGCTGGCCGTGCATCAGCATCCGTCGCAGCTCGTCATAGGCCTTCAGGCCGAGGGTTGCCATCATGGGCCGGGCCACCGGGGTGTTGCGTCAGGCAAGACATGGAGCTCTTACCCTTGTTGGGTGGTGTAGTTCCCTGCGAGAGCCGGGTCAACCGCTGGCTGATCCGGCCCGCTCCGACAGCCATGCGGGCCACGCGGTGGCTTCTCAGCGGGCGTGTTATACCATACAACCCGCCGCCCCCCCTGCGACCCGACGGAGCCTTCCCATGACCCCCACGGACTTTCGCGTGCACCATACCCTTGTCGTTGCCGCGGCCGTGCTCGCCGCGGCCTCCCAGCCATCGGCCGAGGCCTGCACCGGCATCCGCCTGAAAAACAGCGACGGCTCATTCGTACACGGCCGCACCGTCGAGTTCGGCATCCCGATCGAAATGGATATCGCGTACGTCCCGGCCGGCCAGTCCTTCACCGGCACGACGCCGCTGGGAGAAGGGCTGGCCTGGGAGGCGAAGCATGCGGCCATTGGGCTGGTCTGCTTCGGCAACCCGGGAATCATGGACGGCCTCAACGATCAGGGCCTGGCCGCGGCCGCCTTCTACTTCCCGACCTTCGCCAGTTATGCAGAGACCACCGAGGAAAACCGAGCTCGCTCACTCTCGCCGGTCGACTTTTCAAATTGGATTCTCACGAACTTCGCCGACGTCGCCGAACTGCGGGCGGCGATCGAGGCCGATACCGTGGTGGTGGCGCCCACGATCGTGCCGGGATGGCCGGCGGAGCCACAGCCCTTTCACTGGGTGGTGTACGACGCCGCCGGCAGGTGTCTGGTGATCGAGCCGGTCGGCGGACGGCTCGTGCTCCACGACAACCCCCTGGGCAGCTTCACCAACTCGCCGACTTTCGACTGGCATCTCACGAACCTTCGCAACTACCTTTCGCTCGAGCCGCTCGATGTGCCGAAGGTGGAGCTTGAAGGGCTCACCCTCGAGGCCCTCGGACTCGGCGGTAGTCTGCTGGGATTGCCGGGTGATTTCAGCTCGCCCTCGAGGTTCGTGCGGGCCAGTTTTTATTGTGTCACCGCGGAGCCTGCCGAGGACGGCATCGGCGGGGTGCTCTCGGGCTTCCACCTGCTCAACCAGTTCGACATCCCGCTTGGGGCGGTGCGGTCGGCCCATGGCGACACCACGGAGACCGACTCGACGCAGCTCACGCTGATGCGCGACCCGGCGGCCAGACGGCTCTACTACCGCACACGCGGCGACCAGGCGATCCGCTTCGTTGATCTCGACGATGTCGATCCCGCCGCCGGCCTGCAGCGGTTTTCCACGGTGAGCACCCAGACGGTGCTCGACATGAGGCCCGCCTTCGAAGCCTGGCCCGCGAAGTGACCTCAGGTCGAAGCCCGCGGCAGGCCTTCATCGGACGGCTGCAGGAGCATCGCCTGCCAGCCGGCCCGGCGGGCCGCGGCGGCATCAAGCTGGGCATCGTCGCCGACCATCAGGATCTCTCCCGGCTGCCGCCCGGTGGCCCGCTCAATGAAGCGAAAAAACGCCGGCGAGGGCTTTCGCCATCCGATCTCGGACGAGGCGAAGACCCTCTCGGCCCTCGCCAGCAGCGGGATCGCCGGGGCGATCTCCAGCAGCCGCTCGTCGAAGTTGCTCGCCAGCACGATCTCGAGGCCGGCGGCATCCGCCGCCGCCAAAAGTCTCCCGCCGTGCGGGCTCGCCGACCAGGCAGCCGGCGAGCCGAAGTGATCCCAGAGTTCCTTGAAGATTCGCTCCGCCTCGGGAGCATGCTCAAAGACCTCGACCACGATCCGCCGCCACCGCTCTCGCTCGCGGTCGCGGCTGGTGGCAAAGGCGGGTGACGACTCCGCGTCGATCCGCTCCTGCTCGCGCCAGGCCTCGCGAAACCGTTTCCGCAGCAGCTCGCAGCTCCGCTCGATGCCGTGGCGGGCCGCCACACGACGGTAGGCCTCGGCCACGCTTGGCGTCGGCACCAGCAGCGTGCCGACCACGTCAAAGGCGACCAGGCGAACACCCGCAGGAAACCGGATCGGCTCTGCTTCAACTGCAGTGGCCATGGAGACCGCCGAGGGCTGGCACATAGAGGGCCGTCACGAGCAGGAGCGTCGCACCGGCCCGTAGCCGCTATCGCCTCGGAATCAGGCCGAGGTCGAGGCCGAACACGAACGCCATCAGACTCAAAAGCAGTATGAGCCCCAGATAGCTCAGCCCCACGACAACCCGCTCGCTCGGCGGCTTTCCGGTGACCAGCTCATACAGCAAAAACACCATATGCCCGCCGTCGAGAACGGGGATGGGAAGAAAATTCACGACCGCCAGATTGGCACTGAGCAGCGTGAGAAACAGGAGAAACCGGCCGAAACCCTCCTCCGCCGAGCGACCGGCCTGTTGGGCGATTGCAATCGGGCCGCCGAGCAGCCGCGGGCTGATCTCGTTGCTGGTGATCTTCTCGAGGAAGCGGTAGACCCCGCCGAGTTCCTCCAGCGTGCGTCGAAAGCCACGGGCGACGGCGGCGGCAAGCGAGTCGGCCCGCACGCGGCGATAGACCGGTTCAAAGACGAGCCCACGGTCCACGAGATAGCGATCAGACGCGGCCACCGGATCGAGGTCGACCACGCGGGTGGCCCCGTCGACCGACTCGACCGAGAGCCGCAGCACGGCACCCGGTCTGACGACCTGCAGGAGCGACTCAACATACGGCCAGTTGGCGGCCTTGGAAGTGATCTCGAGGCCCTCGCGGGGCTGCTCGCCGTTGACGATGAATCCGGCCCGTACGACACGCTCGCCGGCGGCGATGCCGGCGGCTGCGGCGGGCCCTGTCGGGTCGACCTGTGAAACCACCGCCTCCACCTCGATCGCCAGCCCCAGCGATGCCAGCGAGACCGGCGTGTCGGGCCATCGCGGCGGCTCGAGCCAGGTGACCCTCCGCGGCACGATCTCCACCTGCCGCGGCGTACCATCGGCGGCCGCCACCTCCAAACGCACCGCCTTCCCGGTTCGCTCCCGAAGCCGCTCCTCGAGCGTGAGCGGGTCAGCCACCGGCGCTCCGTCGATCGCGAGAATCCGCTCGCCCGCCTCGAGGCCCGCTTTCTGCGCCGGTGAATTGGCCTGGACCGCACGGATCGGCCCGGCGGTCATCGCCATACCAAGCCAGCGGGAACGCTGCGGCGGCAGCAGGATTTCGGTGGTGGCCGATCGATTCGCGGCGGGCTTGGCGGCTTGCCCGCCGACATCGTCCCGGGGCCGCTCGACGAGCAGCCGCACCGGTTCGGCTTCCCGGCCGGTGAGGGCCGCGATCAGTTCGGCGTAGCTGGCCACCGGCTGCCCGTCGACCGCCACGATCCGCTCGTTGCCTTCGAAGGGCGGCTCGGCCCGCAGCATCGCGGGAAGTTCACCCTCTTCGGCCTCGTCACGGGCGAGCGTCTCAGGCAGCCTGGTCGACAGCGGGCTGGTGACGCCGATCGTGGGGATGCCCAGATCGGTATCGGGCTTCAGCTGAGCCGTCCACGTGGAGTCGTCGGCGGGGCGGTGGATGGTGAACTCCACCCCCTCGTCGCTGCTGCCGAGGGTCACGCCCCGCTGCAGGTCGCTGAAGATCGGGTCGGTGACCCTGCCGATCGCGACGATCTCGTCACCGGTCCGCAGCCCGGCCCGCCAGGCAGCGCCGCCGGGCCGCACCGTCGAGACCTCACAGGTCAGCTCATCGATCCCGAGGCGGTAGGCCAGGGAGGCCATGAGCACCGCGAAGATCACGTTCATGATCACGCCGGCGGAAATGATCGCCATCCGCTCGCCCACGCTCTGGGCCGGGTAGCTCCGCGGGTCGAGGCGGCCGCCACCGGCGACCGGCTCGGCGGGCAGGTCGCCCGGGGCCCGGGCCCGGGCCGCCTCCTTGCCCGCCGCGGCGGGATTGTCGTCCTGGCCGAGCATCTTTACATAGCCGCCCAGCGGGAGGATTCCGATCCCATACTCCGTCTCCCCCCACTGAAACTTCGCCAGCTTCAGCCCGCCGACATCAAAGCCGATGTAAAACTTCTCGCACTTCACCCCACAGGCCTTGGCCACCAGGAAGTGGCCCAGCTCGTGAACGAAGATCACGAATCCCAGTCCGAAGGCCACCTGCAGGATCACGACCCAGCTCGAAGGCTGAATGATCCACTCAAGCCACGTCGTCGCGGCCAGGCAGGCCGCCGGCATCTCGTTCATGCTCGCTCCCCCCCGGCCACCTCGCTACGGGCCCAGGCATCGACCCCACGCAGTTCCTCGAGCGTCGGCTCGGCCACGAAGGCATGCCGATCGAGGGCCCGACGGCAGGCTGCCGTGATTCCTGTGAAGGGAAGTTCTCCTTCGAGAAACAGCCGCACCGCCTCCTCGTTGGCCGCGTTGAGCACCGCTCCTGCGGTTCCCCCGCGGGCGGCTGCCTCGCGGCCCATCGCAAGCGCTGGAAACCTCACCTGGTCGGGAGGCTCAAACTCCAGCGAGATGTTTTCAGTGAAGTCGAGCCGCCTCGCCGGGCCCGGGTGGCGATCGGGATAATCGAGGGCGTACTGGATCGGCAGCCGCATGTCCGGCGGGCCGAGCTGGGCCACCACCGCACCGTCCTCAAACTCGACCATCGAGTGCACGATCGACTGCGGATGGACCACCACCTCGATCCGCTCGGCCGGCACGTCGAACAGCCATCGCGCCTCGATCAGTTCCAGGGCCTTGTTCATCATCGTGGCAGAGTCGATCGTGATCTTCGGGCCCATCGACCATGTCGGGTGACGGAGAGCCTCCGCCGGAGTCACCGCGGCAAAGCGGTCGGCAGGAAGCGTGCGGAACGGTCCGCCGCTGGCGGTGAGGATCAGCCGGGAAATCTCCCGCGGCCGGCCGGCACGGATCGCCTGCAGGATTGCCGAGTGCTCGCTGTCAACCGGCACGATCAACGCGGACCGCTCGGCCGCCAGCCGCATCACCAGCGGCCCGGCCATCACGAGGGTCTCCTTGTTGGCAAGAGCCACGGTCTTGCCCGCGTCGACCGCCGCCCAGGTGCTCTCCAGACCCGCCGCCCCCACGACAGCCGAGACAACCCGATCGACCGCAGGCTCGCGGATGAGGTCACACAAGGCCCCGCTGCCAACCGCCAGGCGGGTGCCCTCAGGCAGATCGGCGAGCACCGCATCCTCCGCCGCGGCCTCATCGACCACCACGACCCAATCCGGTCGCATTACCCGGGCCTGCTCGACCAGCCGCCTTGTGCTCGTACAGGCCGCCAGCAGGTGGGGCCGCATCCGGCCACCCGACGCGGCGATCACTTCCAGGGTGCTGCGACCGATGCTTCCGGTGCTTCCAAGCACGGCAATCGCCAGGGGCCGGCGACGGGTGGGACTGCCTGCCATGCGGGAGTGCTCGGTGCCGGTGGTGATAGCCGGGGCGGCGGGCGGCATGTCGAGAGCGTGATTCACGAACCGGTGCCCAGGCGACAAGCGGGGCGGCAGGCTTACACCAACGGCCCGGCAACGATACGTAGATCTGGTCAAAAAAATCGGGCCAAGTCAAAAGTCGAGCCACCAAACCCAAGGCGGCTGGCCAAAGTCAACCAGCCACAGCCGACGGACCACAGCCGACGGAGTGGTTTGAAAGACGTCGGAGGTGCAGTGTACGACAGCCAGGTGGCCGTGACCACACGAGCGGACAGACCATGGCCGGGCCGCTTTTGCGGCTGGCGTTTGTCGGCGTCCCGGCCGGAACCTACGATACACCAAGTCGTCGGACGATTTGGTGCCGCAGGCCCACCAGGGCACCGTCGCGTGGACATTCATTTCTGATTTTCGGCCGGGGATTTCTCAGCCGGCCCGTCACCTGCCCCCCCGCTGCCCGCAGACCGCGTGATGCCGAAGAAAAACGAACTCCCCACACGTTCGGCTGATCGCAAAGGCGGCAACGCCAACCTGATCTGGTACCTGATTGCGGCGGGTGTCGCCGGGCTGTTTGTGATGAGCCTGCTGACCGGATCGGGCGAGGTGGATATCTCCTACAGCGATCTGGAGCGGCTGATTCGGGCAAGCGTTCCCGAGGGTGACGGCGAGGGGATCGAGATTGTCGACGAGATCGAGGGCCGCAAACTCGTGACCCGCCTGAGCCGGCCCGAAAACATCGTGATCGGCGGCTACGCAGTCACCGGCACCGTGATGGTCGAGCGTGTCGCCCCGGCCCCGGCCGCGGCCGCCGATGAAGGGGAGCCGACGGCCCGCCGTCGTTTCCGCACCGCCAAGCTCCCGAGTGAAAATTCGGAGGGGCAACTCTCCGGACTGCTCGACGAGCATCGCGTGCCCTACCGCTACGAGGATCCTCCCAGCGGCTGGCGGAACTGGCTGCCGATGCTGCTGGTCACCGGGCTGTTCGTGGGGCTCTTCTTTCTGATGCTGCGCCGCATCGGCGGAGCGGGCAGCCCGATGGCCTTCGGCCGTAGCCGCGGCAAGATGTACGCCCAGGAAGACTTGGGCATCACGTTCGACGACGTGGCCGGGATCGACGAGGCCGTCGAAGAACTGCGGGAGGTTGTCGAGTTTCTCCGCAGTCCGGAGAAATACCAGCTCCTCGGCGGCCACATTCCCAAGGGGGTGCTGCTGGTCGGCCCGCCCGGCACCGGCAAGACGCTGCTGGCCAAGGCGATCGCCGGCGAGGCTGGCGTGCCGTTTTTCGGGCTTTCCGGCAGCGACTTCGTGGAGATGTTCGTGGGCGTGGGTGCCGCGAGGGTCCGCGACATGTTCCAGCAGGCCGAGGCCAAGGCCCCCTGCATCATCTTCATCGACGAACTCGACGCCCTCGGCAAGACCCGTGGCTCGAGCGTGGTCGGCGGCCACGACGAACGGGAGCAGACGCTCAACGCCCTGCTCGTGGAGATGGACGGCTTCGGCAGCAACTCCGGCGTGATCGTGCTGGCGGCCACCAACCGTCCTGAAACGCTCGACCCCGCCCTCCTTCGCCCCGGTCGGTTCGACCGCCATGTGCTCGTCGATCGGCCCGACGTCCGCGGCCG
>CAZRKH010000090.1:0-3773 GCA_964600785.1 uncultured Chitinophagaceae bacterium | reverse complement strand
CCGGTTGCAGCGCAACCGGCCTACAGGCAGCCGGTTGCAGCGCAACCGGCCTACAGCTGCAACCGGCCTACAGCAGCCTCGAGAGGCGTCGGGCGGGCGCTGCCATCGGCAGACCGTCGAGGTCGCCAGGGGCAGCCCACCGCCGGGACGACCGCGAATCCGGCAGGACGGCAGCGGCCCGGGCTGCTGCAACACTCATGACAACCGCCGTGAGTTCGATGCGGTGGTGCGTCACGCTGTGACGAATCGTACCCAGGCTCGCGCCGCGGTTGATCGCTTCCATGACCTCCCGGCTCGTTACCGACCTCGCCCTGGGAAAGTCCCACATCCCCGTCCACCATTCCCCTTCACCCCGCCGCACGAGCAACACGCGACCACCACGTCGCGCCACGATCGCCACCTCCCGACGAGCAACGCTCGCCACACGACGAGCGATCGCTGGAATCCGCTCCGTGAGACCTTGCTGCTGTGCGACACACAGCTTTTTCAGAGGGCAGCTCGTGCACCGCGGCCTGCGCGGCGTGCAGACTGTCGCACCAAGATCCATCAGGGCTTGATTGAACCGCCCCGCCTCACCTCGCGGAAAGCCAGGATGAGCGACAACACTCCGGGCGATCTCCCAGACAGCCGCATCGCCCGTGGAGCCGCCGAGCGGAGAGGTGTGGCCCGCGAGCCGAGCAAGCACACGCCGGCTGTTGGCCTCGACCACCGGCTCGGGCAACCCGAAGGCGATCGAGGCGATCGCCGCGGCGGTGTAGCGGCCAATGCCGGGCAGGCTTTGCAGACTCGCGATCGATTCGGGAAATCGCCCGCCATGCCCTTCGGCGACCAGGCGAGCCGCCGCATGCAGGCTGCGGCCGCGGCGGTAGTAGCCCAGGCCCTCCCAGGCGGCGAGCACCTCGTCCTCGGAAGCTGCGGCCAGGGCGTGCACGTCGGGAAAGCGATTGATGAAACGGAGGAAATAGTCCCGCACCCGCTCCACCTGCGTCTGCTGGAGCATGATCTCGCTGACCCAAATTCGGTAGGGATCGCGGCTGGCCCGCCAGGGCAGCTGTCGCCCGTGGCGGGCGAACCAGGCAAGCAGGCTCTTCGCGACAGCCGTGGGTCGGCTGATCACGGGCGGATGCGTCGTGGCCGAAGCAGCGGTCATCGGCGGCGAGATTCCCTCTGTGAGCGAGCGACGGGACTGCCGGAGGTGATCCGGCGGCTGGTACGATACCCGCAGAATCATCCACCGCATGAGCCCCCTTGGGGCGGCCGGCGGTATTTCCCTCGCGCCATTTCCCTGCCACAGCCCATGCACGAAACCGAAACGCTCGTCATCGGGGGCGGCATTGTGGGCTTGGCCTTTGCCTGGGAGGCGGCCAGGCAGGGCAGGCAGGTGACGATCCTGGAACGTTCGCCGGCGGCACGCGGAGCCACCGTCCGCAACTTCGGGATGGTCTGGCCGATCGGGCAGCCAGCCGGCAAGCGGCACGCCCTGGCGATGGCCAGCCGCAGGCGGTGGCTCGAGCTGCGTGATGCGGCGGGAGTGTGGGTGGGCGAGTGTGGCAGCCTGCATGCCGCCACCGAGCCGGATGAACTGGCTGTGCTTGAGGAGTTTGCCAAGGCATCTGCGGCCGGAGAAATCGATTGCGAACTGCTTGCGGGCCCGGAGGCGGTAGCCCGATTCCCGACGCTGGCCCCGGGCGTGATCGGGGCATTGTGGAGCCCGACGGAGCTCGTCGTGGACGCCACGACGGCGGCAGCGGTCATCGCCGTCTATCTCGCCGAGGCCCACGGGGTCGATATTCGCTTCGACACGCCGGTGGTGGCAGTCGACATGCCGGAGGTCTCCACCGCCGACGGCAGCCGCTGGCGAGCCGAGGAGGTGATCGTCTGCGGCGGGGCCGATTTTCAGCTGCTCTTTCCAGAGGCCTGGAAAGCCTCGGGCATGCGTCGCTGCAAGCTGCAAATGATGCGGACTCCCGTCCAGCCGCGCGGCTGGCGGATGGGGCCCCATCTCGCCGGTGGCCTCACGCTGACCCACTACCCCGCCTTCGCCGCCTGCCCGTCGCTGCCGGCCTTGCGGCGGAGGTTCACCGAATCGCTGCCGCACCATGTGGCTGCGGGAATCCATGTGATGGCTTCGCAAAACGCCGCCGGTGAGGTGATCCTCGGCGACTCCCACGATCTCGACACGCCCGAGAGCCCCTTTGACGACTGCCGGATCGACGAGCTGATCCTCGACTACGCCCACCGCTTCATGCGGCTGCCCGACTGGCGGATCGCCACCCGCTGGCACGGCATCTACGCAAGACCCGCCGAGGGAGCCTGCTCCTTCTTCGCCGAGTCGCAGCCGGGCTGCACGATCGTCGGCTCCCCCGGCGGGGCCGGGATGACGCTTGCCTTTGGTCTCGCCGAGGCATGGTGGGACACCCGCGGGCCCGCGCGAGCCGGGGCGGGCGGGTGTGCGGCCGATGGCTGAGCGGCCACGCGGCGGCGGGCCGCGAAAGCGATCGGGCGACCGGCTCACGGTCAGGCGATGCGAGGCCGGGGACGCGGCCTACGAGTTTGTCCATCCACGCTGCAGCCGGCGACGGCGGGAGGATCTCGAGGAGGTGGAGGCGATGCTCGCCGCCGGTGAGGCTGAGATCGCCCGCGACGAACTTGTCTGGCTGCTTTCGGAATGTCCCGACTTTCTCGAGGCCCACGTGTGCCTGGGCCTGATCGCCCTGGAGGAAGACGATCCCCGTCTCGCCCGGGGCCACTTCGGCCGAGCCTACGAACTCGGCCTGCGGGCGTTGGAATCCGCGGGCAATCCCTCGCCGCTTCCCTACGACCTTCCCGGCAACAAGCCCTGGTACGAGGCGGCCAAGGGGCTGCTGCACTGTCTGCTGGCCACCGGCAGGAAAAAACTGGCCGCCGACGTCTGCCGTCGGGCCACCGCCCTCGATCCTGCCGATAGACTCGGCCTGGCCAGTCTGCTCGCGGCGGGGCCCTGACCGCTCCCCGTCAGCCACCAGGACACCTCCAAGGAATCCGTCCATGCCGGAGCCTGACACCGCCGCTCGATTCATCGTGCTCGAGGGCATCGACGGGGCCGGCAAGTCATCGCAGGTCGAACCGCTGGCGGCGTGGCTCCGCGAGCGCGGCCTCGAGGTGGTCACCTGCCGTGACCCCGGCACCACGCCCGCCGGCGATGCCGTGCGGGGCATCCTGCTCGATCGCCACGAGATCCAGCTCGACGCCACCGCCGAGATGTTTCTCTACATGGCCGCCCGGGCCCAGATGGTCGCCGAGGTCATCCGCCCCGCGCTCACCCGCGGCGCGTGGGTCGTCTGCGACCGCTTTCTGATGAGCAACATCGTCTACCAGGGCCATGCCGGCACGCTCGATCCGGAGACGGTCCGCCGCGTCGGCGAACTGGCCACCGGCGGCCTCGAGCCCGATCTGGTGCTCTGGCTCGACATCGACCTCGAGACGGCCGCTGCCCGACTCGACCGGCCGCTCGACAAGCTGGAAAATCGCGGCGATGGCTACAGGCGGCGGCTCCGCGAGGGCTACCGATGCGAGGCAGACCGCGACCGGCGAACCCGCGTCGTCGATGCCGCCGCGGGAGTCGAGACCGTGGCCGCCTCGATCCGCACCGCCGTGGCCGCGGCGTTTCCGCAATTGCCTGAGTGAGCCGATCTGAAAAAGGTGCCTGCCACGAATGGCACTGTCGTGCGGAAATGAGCGCGCAGATTGATCTTGGGCTGCCCGAGAGGATTTTTTAGATTCCTGCAGCCCAG
>CAZRKH010000089.1:0-5873 GCA_964600785.1 uncultured Chitinophagaceae bacterium | reverse complement strand
GAGCCGCTGCGGACCGACCCGGCAAGCCTCCTCGAGGGCGTGCGGAGCATTGTGATGCTCGCGAGCGACTACTCGACACGACCGCCGCTCGAGCCCGCTTCCGCCGCAGACCACGCGGCCCCAAGCGGTCGCGGCCGGGTGAGCCGCTACGCCTGGGGTGACGACTACCACGACCTGCTGCGGGCCAGGGTCAACTCGCTGGCCGGCTGGCTCACCGCCCGCGTGCCCGGAAGCCGCGGCCGCGGCGTGGTCGACTCAGCACCGCTGGCCGAACGCGACTTCGCCTGGCTCGCCGGACTGGGATGGTTCGGCAAGAACACGATGCTCATCAGCCCCACCGCGGGAAGTTTCTTTTTTCTCTCCGCGATGCTCACCGACGTGGTGCTGCCAGCCGACACGCCGCTGGAGACCGACCACTGCGGCAGCTGCACCGCCTGCCTCGAGGCCTGCCCGACCGGAGCCCTCGTCGAGCCACGGCTCCTCGACGCCTCGCGGTGCATCAGCACCCTCACGATCGAGGACCGCGGTCCGATCACCCCGGAACTTCGTCGGGGACTGGGCGAGTGGGTCTTCGGCTGCGACATCTGCCAGGATGTCTGCCCCTGGAACCGCCACGCCCCGCTGGTCGGTGAGTCGGCCTTCGAGCCTCGCCTCGGCGCGGAAACCCTCGACCTCGCCGAACTGCTCTCACTCGATGAGGCAGCCTTCCGCCGACGCTTTGCCGGCTCGCCGCTGGTGCGGGCGAAGCGACACGGCCTGGCACGCTCCGCGGCGATCGCCCTGGGCAACGTTCCCCACCCACCCGCCGCCGAGGCTCTCGCTGCGGCCCTGGCCGATCCCGAGCCGGCCGTCCGCGGCGCCGCCGCCTGGGCCCTGGGCCGCTGGATCACCGCCGGGGTGCGGCCAGGCCGGGCCCGCGAAGCCCTCGCGGCACGCCTCGCCACCGAGGCCGACGCGACCGTGCGGCGGGAACTCGAGCAGGCTCTGCAGGCTCACTCGCCGCAGGTCTCGTCGATGTCATCGTCGGGCATGCGGCCGGGCAAGTCTTCGGCATAGCGAGCGTCGAGGACGGCGTGCCACTCGCCGGTGGTCTTGACCGCCACGAAGGCATCGCGGACGGCGACGAACTTCGGATGCATGCGGGCATACTTGATGGCGAACTTCCGCATCACCCTCGCGGCGAGTTCCTCGCCGTGGAGCTCCTCGGCGAGCCGGAAATGCTCCCGCAGCATCGCCCGCTGCTCGTGAAGCGAGGGGGGCGGCGGGGCCGGTTCGCCGGCGAGCAGACGACGCACTCCGGTGAAGATCCAGGGATTGCCGATCGCCCCGCGGGCAATGCTCACCCCATCGACGCCGGTCTGCTCGAGCATCGCCACGCAGGCCGCCGGCGAGAAGAGATCCCCCGAACCAAGCACCACTCGCTCGCCGGCCCGCCGCTTGACCTCGGCGAGAAACTCCCAGGAGCTCGGCCCGTCGTACCGCTGCCGCACGCTGCGGCCGTGAACGGTGATCGCCGCGGCGCCGAGTGCATAAGCCCCCTCGAAGATCCGCCAGAACTTCTCCAGGCTTTCGGCGGAATCATCGATCCCCCGTCGCATCTTGAGCGTGACGGGAACCGCCGGCGGCACCGCCTCGCGGACGCGGGCCACGATCTCGAGGGCCGTCTCAGGCTGTGAGAGCAGGTAGCCCCCGCGGCAGCGGCCGAGCACCTTCTTCACCGGGCAGCCGAAGTTGATGTCGATCACGTCGAAGCCCGCCTCGACAAGCTTCACCGCAGCCGGCGGGAAGTCGTCGGGGTTGGCCCCCATCAGCTGGCCGCCGACGGGATGCTCCTCGCTGTCGACCGCCAGCCGCGAACGGTTACGTCGACTTGCGGCGGCCTCCACCACGAAGCGGTCAAGCAGCACCTCGCCGATCGTGTAGGCCGCGCCGTGACGCCGGGCCAGCACCCGCATCGCACGGTCGCTGTAGCCTGAAAGGGCCGCCTGCACCATCGGTGCGTCGAGCGTGATCGGGCCGATGGCAAGCGGAGCGGGTGAAGTGGGAGTGCGGCGGATCATGCCTTCCATCATGCCATGCATGCGATCATGCGATCATGCCGGGCGAATCCCGCCGCGGCCGTTCAGGAGAGAATCGGACAGATATCGAACCAGCTACGGCCCTGGGCCTCCATCCAGCGGGTGCTCGACGCCGGCCCCCAGTCACCCGGCTCGTAGAGATCGATCTTGGGGGCGGCCGGATCACGCCAGGCGGCCACGAAGGGGTCGATGATCTCCCAGGATTTCTCGACCTCGTCGGAGCGGGCAAAGAGGCTGGCATCCCCGTTGATCGCATCGAGCAGCAGCGGCTCGTAGGCCTCCGGCAGACGGGTGCCGAACTCCTCGGAATAGCTGAACTCCAGGTCGGTCATCCGCAGCCGCATGCCGGCCCCTGGCACCTTGGTGTGGAAATGGAGCTGAATCCCCTCGCCGGGCTGAATCTGGATCACCAGCCGGTTGCCGTCGCGATGGCCGGGAATCCCGCCGGAGAAGAGCTGCAACGGCGGCTGACGGAAGCCGATCACGATCTGCGTGGTCCGACAGCTCATCTGCTTCCCGCTGCGGAGATAGAACGGCACCCCCTGCCATCGCCAGTTGTTGACCTCCAGCCGGATCCCGCCGAATGTCGCGGTCTGACTCTCGGGATTGACGCCCGGCTCGTGGCGGTACCCGACGTACTGCCCGCGGACACCGGCCTCGGGCACTTCGGCCGGGTCGAGCACGCGGATCGCATCGAGCACCTTGACCTTTTCATTGCGGACTGAGTCGGAGCGGTAGCGAACCGGGGCCTCCATCGCCGTGATCATCAACAGCTGCAGGAGGTGGTTTTGAAACATGTCCCGCAGCACGCCGGCGGAGTCGTAATACGCACCGCGACGCCCGACAGCCACCTCCTCGGCGACGGTGATCTGCACATGATCGATGTAGCGACGGTTCCAGACCGGTTCGAAGATCGTATTGGCAAACCGCAGAACGATCAGGTTTTGCACCGATTCCTTGCCGAGGTAGTGGTCGATGCGGAAGATCTGCTCCTCGCGGAACACGGCATGGAGCTTGGCATTGAGGTCTCTCGCTGTGGCCAGGTCGCTGCCGAAGGGCTTCTCGACGACGATCCGCCGTGGGCCGCTCGAGTCGTCGGCGAGGCCGTGGGCCCCCAGGGCCTGCACGGCCGGCTCGTAGAACCGCGGGGCGGTGGCGAGGTAGTAGGTACGGGAAACCTGCTCGCCGCCCTCGAGCCTGGAGAGCCGTTGGGCAAGACCCGCGAAGTCGTCGGCGCGGCCGATATCCCCGGGCTGGTAGTAAAGCCCCGCAGCGAAGGCCCGCCAGGCCTCCTCGTCGAAGGCCTCCTCGCCGGTGAAGTTTCGAGTCGTTTCCCGCAGCAGCTCCCGCCAGGCCTCGTCGGTGTGGGGCGTTCGCGACATCCCCACCACGCGGAAGTCGGCCGGCAGCCGGCCGCTCTTGGCAAGACTGTAAAGGGCGGGCACGAGCTTGCGGCTGGTGAGGTCGCCGGAGGCCCCGAAGATCACGAAGGTGTGGGCCATGCCCCTGGAGCTCCTAGAGCCTCATCCCGGTGAATCCGCCGTCGACGTAGACCTCAGCACCGGTGATGAAGCTTCCGGCCACCGGAGCCGCCAGCAGGATCGCCGCTCCCACCAGTTCGTCCGGTTCCCCGAAGCGGTTCATCGGGGTCTGGCTCATGATCGTCGCGACCCGCTCCGGCGAGAGCACCTTGCGGTTCTGCTCGGCCGGGAAGAATCCGGGGCACAGCACGTTGACACGCACCCCGGCAGGGGCCAGTTCGCGGGCCACGTTTTTGGTGTAGTTGACCACCGCGGCCTTGGAGGCGGAGTAGGCGAAAACCTTGGAGAGCGGCTTGTCGGCCGAAACGCTGCCGATATTCAGGATCGATCCGCCACCGTGGGCCGCCATGTGGCCCCCGAAAATCTGGCAGCCGAGATGGGTGCTGATGAGATTGGTGGCGATCACCTGCTCGAAGTCCTCGTCGCTGATCTCGAGGTAGGGAACCGCGGAGTTGACGCCGGCGCAGTTGACGAGAATGTCGGCCCGGCCGGTGGCATGCAACGCCGCGGCGAGCAGGGCTTCCACGCTCGAACGACGGGTGACATCCACGCTGGCGAAGACCCCGTCGCCACCGGCGGCCCGGATCGACTCGACGCGGGCTTCGCCCCGGTCGGCCCCGCGGCCGCCGACCACCACGAAGGCCCCGGCCCGGGCAAGCCCCTCGGCGATCGCCCCGCCGAGCACGCCGGTGCCCCCGACGACCACCGCCGTGCGGCCGCCGAGGCCGAAAAGTTTCTCGAGATAGCCGGCCGGCGTGTCGCTCATGCGGTCACCTCCACCGGGCGGCGGAGCTCGAGCCACTCGGTGTGGAAACTGCCGGGCTTGTCGGTCCGCTCGTAGGTGTGGGCTCCGAAGTAGTCACGCTGGGCCTGCAGCAGGTTGGCCGGCAGGCGGGCGTGGCGGTAGCCGTCGTAGTAGGCGAGGGCGGTCATGAAGGCCGGCACCGGGATGCCGATCGTTGCCGCGGTGGCCACGACATGCCGCCAGGCCGCCTGGGCCGCGGCGATCGCCTCGGTGAAGTAGGGAGCGAGCATCAGGTTTTCAAGATCCGGCGACTGCCGGTAGGCCTCGGCGATCCGCTCGAGAAACTGCGCCCGGATGATGCACCCGCCCCGCCACATCATCGCGATCGAGCCGTAGTCGAGCGGCCATTCGTGCTCTGCGGCGGCCGCGGCGAGCTGCACAAAGCCCTGGGCGTAGCTGGCAATCTTCGAGGCATAGAGCGCCTGCCGGACCTGTTCGGTGAACTGCACGGGGTCGTCGTGGGAGGGCATGTCCGGGCCGGAGAGCACCGCTGCGGCCCGTTCACGCTGCTCTTTGAGGGCCGAGAGGGCCCGGGCGTAGACCGCCTCGGTGACCAGCGTGCTTGGCACGCCGAGGTCGAGGGCCAGCTGGCTCATCCACTTCCCCGTGCCCTTCGCCCCGGCCCGGTCGAGAATCCGGTCGACCAGAGCGTCGCCTGTCTCCGGATCCCTGACGGTAAAGATGTCGCGGGTGATCTCGATCAGATAGCTGTCGAGTTCGCCCTTGTTCCAACTGTCGAAGACCTCGGCGAGCCGGTCGTTGGTCAGGCCCGCGGCATGCTTGAGCAGCCAGTAGGCCTCGCAGATCAGCTGCATGTCGCCATATTCGATGCCGTTGTGCACCATCTTCACGTAGTGGCCGGCCCCGCGGGGGCCGACCCAGTCGCAGCAGGGGATGTCGCCTGCCGGGCCGACCTTCGCCGCGATCGCCTGGAAGATCGGCTTGATCAGCGGCCAGGCGTCGGGCGAGCCGCCGGGCATCAGGCTCGGGCCCTTGAGGGCGCCCTCCTCGCCGCCGGAAACCCCGGTGCCGACGTAGAGCAGGCCCGCCGCCTCGACCTCCTTCGTCCGCCGCTCGGTGTCGCTGAAGAGCGTGTTGCCGCCATCGATGATCACGTCGCCGGGGGAGAGCAGGGGGAGCAGCTGACCGATCACCGCATCGACCGCCGGCCCAGCCTTGATCATCATCATCACCTTGCGGGGCGGGGCGAGCGCCGCCACAAGGTCCTCGAGCGTGTGGCAGCCGACGATACCCGGCTGGCTGCCCCGGCCGGCGGTGAAGGCGTCGGTGACGCTGGTGGTGCGGTTGTAGACGGCGATCCTGAAGCCCCGGCTGGCGATATTGAGGGCGAGGTTTTCACCCATCACAGCGAGGCCGATCAGGCCGATGTCGCAGTCGGGCTTGGGAGGCATGCGAATACCTTGTGGTGGCGGGGGAAGGGCGGCCGCG
>CAZRKH010000088.1:0-17386 GCA_964600785.1 uncultured Chitinophagaceae bacterium | reverse complement strand
AAGCTGATGCAGGCCCGCTTGGCGCTTCAGGCGCTTGCAATCGCCCTGATCATGTTGACACTCTGGATCACCGGCGGCGGGAGGGCCGCCGCCGGCTCCTCGCGGCGGATCGCATTGATCCGGGCGACCAGCGGGGCGAGGCTTGCCGGGTCGAGCAGATTCCAGTCCTTGATCTCGTATTTCTCGCTGTCGAGATACTCCTCGCTGCCCGGTTCGCGGGGTGTGGCCGCCATCAGCTCGAAGGCCGGCCCGTAGATGCCCCAGCTGCCCACGCTCATTGCGGCGAGCACCATCCGCGTGATGAACATCGCCCGTCCCCCGGTCTGCAGGGTCTCATGGAGGATGTCGGGCGTGTTGGGCCAGAAGTTGGGGCGGAAGAAATCACGGACCGGGGGGCTGGTGACCTCCACGAGGTAGTCGGCCAGTTCCCCCTTCTCGACCCGCCAGGTGAAGTAGGTGTAGCTCTGCGTGAAGCCGAGCTTGGCCAGGCGGAACATCGTCTTGGGGCGGGTGAAGGCCTCTGAGAGAAAGAGCACGTCGGGATGGTCGCGATGGATCTCGCCGATCAGCCATTCCCAGAAGGCGAAGGGCTTGGTGTGGGGATTGTCGACGCGGAAGATCTTCACGCCCCGCTCCACCCAGCAGCGAACCACCCCCTCGACCGCCTTCCAGAGGCTCTCCCAGGCCTCCCCCTCGAAGTCGAGGGCCACGATGTCCTGGTATTTCTTGGGCGGGTTTTCGGCGTAGCGGATCGTGCCGTCGGGTCGCCAGCGAAACCACTCGGGATGCTCGCGTACCCAGGGATGGTCGGGCGAGCACTGGATCGCGAGGTCGAGGGCCAGTTCGATCCCCAGCGACTCAGCCCGACCGCGGAGCCGCTCGAAGTCGTCGAGCGTGCCGAGGGCCGGGTGAATCGCGGTGTGGCCCCCTTCGGCCGAGCCGATCGCCCAGGGGCTGCCCACATCGCCGGGGGCGGCGGTGAGGCTGTTGTTGCGGCCCTTGCGAAACGCGGTGCCGATGGGGTGGATCGGCGTGAGATAGAGCACGTTGAAGCCGAGATCGCGGACGTACTCGAGCCGCTCGGCCACGTCGGCCAGGCTGCCGTGAATGCCCGGCTCGCCCCAGGAGCGGGGGAAAATTTCGTACCAGCTGCTGCAGCCCGCCAGCGGCCGGTCGATCCACAGCGGCCGCGGCGGAAGCCAGGTCTCGTCACGGCGGCTGGCCCAGCGGGTCATCAGTTCGGCCAGCCGCGGCGAGCAGGCCTCGTCGGGAGAGGACGCCTGGCGGAGCCGGTCGGCGAAGCCGGAGAGTTCGCCCGCCTCGGCGGGGTCCGCCCGTGCGGCGGCCTCCTCGATCATGGCCGCCCCGCAGGCGAGTTCGACCGTGAGATTCTGCCCTGCTTCATGCCGCCGACGGAGATCCCGCAGCCAGCCGGCGAAGGGATCGACCCGCGCCGAGACGGTGTAGTCCCAGTGGCCGATCGAGTCGGCGGTGAAGCGACCCACCCAGCGGTCGTTGCCCTCGCACTGAAGCGGCAGGCTCCGCCAGGGGCCAGCCTGGCCGTGCCGGACGTGCAGCCGGCATTCGAGTTCCTCGTGGCCGTCGCAGACGATGTCGGCAACGACCTCGATTGGCTCGCCGAGCAGCCGCTTGGCGGGGAAGCGTCCGCCGTCGACCTCGGGGCTCACGCGATCGATCGCCACGCGGCGACGCAGCTGCGGCGGGAGTTCCACGTCGGTCGGCCCCTTTGGGAATTCAGCAATCGCTCCCGGGCCGATCCCGGGCGCTTGGCGACCGGCAGAGTGTAGTGAAAAACGCCGTCAGCCACGCTGCCGGCCGCTTTTGTTCAGCCGCTGAAGACGGCCAGCTCGCAGGTCAGCCCCGGGCCGAAGGCGACCGCCACGCAGGGCAGCGGGGCGTCGGCGGCCATGAGCCGCTCGAGGATGAAGAAGATCGTCGCACTCGACATGTTGCCATGGGCCGCCAGCACCTCCTGCGAAACGACCAACGCGTCACCCGCCAGACCCATCGCCTCGCCCACCGTCGAGAGCACCCGCGGGCCGCCAGGATGCACCGCCCAGGAGCCGACATCGCCCGAATCGAGTCCGAGGCGAGCCAGCTCGCGATCGACGAAGCCGGGCAGGTGCTCGGCGATGATCGAGGGCACGCGGGGCGAGAGCGTCATCTCGAAGCCGTGGTCGCCGATCAGCCAGCCCATCGCATCATCGGAGTCGGGCAGCACCAGCGAGGCCTGATGGGCCAGCCGCCACAAGCCGCGGCCGGCCATGGTCCCAGCGGGCGGCACGCCGACGGCCGCCGCGGCCCCGTCGGCGAAGATCGCGTTGGCCACCACCAGGTCGCTGCGATCGCCATATTGCAGGTGCAGGCTGCACAGTTCCACCGCCACCAGCAGCACCGCCGCGTCGGTCGCCGAGCCGGCCAGCGCCGCGGCGACCCGCAGGGCGTTGAAGCCGCCGTGGCAGCCCATGAAGCCGACATGCGTCCTCGTGATGTCCCGCCGCAGGCCGAGCCGCTCGATCAGCCGCAGGTCGACCCCGGGGTTGGAAAAGCCGGTGCACGAACAGGTCACCAGATGGCCACAGGCCTCCGCACCGATCCCCGCCGCCGACAACGCCTCGCCGGCCGCGGCGGCAGCCAAGGGAGGCGCCTCCTGCTCGTAGCGGGCCAGCCGTCGGCGGGTGCCCGGCCCGGGATCGCCCACGCCCGCAGCCGGCGGAAAAAATGACTGCCGGCTGCCGGCGGTGCCGGGCGGCTCGAGCAGCACCGAGCCCCGGTGGCGGATCCGGGTCGTGCGGTAGAGCGCGGCCAGGGTGCGTTCCCGCGGCTCGGCCGACTCCACGAAGCCCGCGGCCATCGCCGCGGCCTCCCGCTGGCCGATGGCATGCTGCGGAGTCGCCGTGCCCAGGCCGGCCAACAGCATCGGCCGGAGCGAAGGATCGGGCGAGTTGGCTTGTGTCAGCATCAGGCCGCTCCCGTCACGAGCCGCACCAGCGGGGCGGCCCGCCGCGGGGCCACCGCCATGCCTCGCACCGCCAATTCCAAAAGCGGCGGCCAGCGGAGGGCCATCGTCACCAGCCGGCAGCGTCGCCGTGCCGCGGCCAGGGCCGCGTCGTGCCGCCGGACATACCTCGCCGCGGCGGCGGCCAGGTCGAGGCCGCCTTCGTCGGTGGCCGCCGCGATCGCTTCGGCCAGCAGCCTCCCCCCGCACAACGCCCAGCCGATCCCCTCGCCGGTGAACGGTTCGACGTAGCCGGCCGCATCGCCGGTGCGGAAGATCCGCCCGGCCGCCCGCAGGCTCGTGTGAGTCATCGCGGGGGTTCCCCGCACCTCGCGTGGATCGATCGACGGCGGCGAGAGCCCCGCCTCCTCGAGCAGGCGGCGGAGCGTGTCGGCGGGGCCTGCTTCGCGAACCCGCCGGGGATCGACCGCGGCCGCCACATCGATCCGCCCATCCTCCAGACGCACGATGCCGCAGTAGCCTCCCCGGCCGACCGACATCCGCAACTCACCTTCGGGCAGCGGCATCGCTTCGGCGGCGAAGGTCGCCCCCAGCCCCATGCGGCTGTCCGCCGCCGGCCGGCGAAGGGCGATCCCTGAGGCCCCGGAAAGCCGGACGGAGTTGGCAAGGCCGCTGGCGAGCACCACGCACTCCGCCTCGAGGGTGGCCCTCGCCTCGGGTCGGGAGGGGTCGGCGGCGGTGCGACAGGCGATCTCCACGCCGCCGGCCGACTCGGCAATCCCCGTGGCGGTCGTTTCCGCCACCAGAGAGCAGCCCTGCTCGACCGCCCGGCCCACAAGCGAGGCGTCGAGCCGGTTTCGCGAGAGGCTCATGCCGCCGGGCATCGGCAGCGTGACACGCTGGCGGCCGGCAACGAGCGTGACATCGTGCAGCGGCACCGCGCCGAGGCTGCCGCGAGGGTCGCCCAGACCCAGCCCGGCAAGTTCGTCAACAGCCCGTGGCGAGAGACAGCAGCCGCAGAGTTTGCCGCGGGGCATCCGGCTGCGTTCGATGATCGCGACCTCCAGCCCGGCCCGGGCCAGCACCAGCCCGCAGGCGGCCCCCGCCGGTCCTCCGCCGATGACCAGCACCTGCCAGCGTCGCTCGGCGGCCATCGTGGCGGTCATGGCTCGACCGATCGGTTGCGCGGAACTGCCGCTCATCGCTCGCCCTCCCCGGGTCGACGGGTCCAGCGGATCGTGGCCCGGGCCGGCCAGACCGGCCGCACCGTGGCGGCGTGCAGGCCCGCATCGCGGCAGAGCTGTCGATACTCCGGGAGCGTGCGTGCCGCATGCACCGACCGCGGACCGTCGACGCGGGCCACGCTCGAGCGGGCCAGCAGGTGCGTGCCCAGCCAGGCCAGCAGCAGCCCGCCACGGCTGCGAAGCAGGTCGGAGGCGACCAGTCCCGCGCGAGCGGTGCGTGCGACGCTTGCCAAGAGCGACGTGACAGCCGCGTCGTCGAGGTGATGGAAGAAGAGCGACGAGATCGCGACATCGCACGGCGGGCAGCCCTCGGCCGCGAGGTCGCGGGTGCTGAAGGAGACAGCCGGCTCACCATGGCTCGCCTCGCGAGCCCTGAGGACCGCCCGCGGGCTGAGGTCGTAGCCCACAACGCGGGCTTCGATTCCGCGACGCCGTAGCTGCCGGGCGACCCCAACGGTCACGTCACCCCCGCCGCAGGCGAGGTCGGCGACCTCCAGCGGTCCTCGCGGGGCGATCACCGCAATCTCTGCGGCCATCGCGGCGGCGGTCCGGCTGACCGCGTTGATCGTGGCCAGGGCGTCGAGGGCCTGGAGGTGGTCCGCCTCCGGCAGGGCCGGATCGTCCATCAGTTCGGCGCGGCAGGTGCGGGGCAGCGACCAGGAAACCATATCCCGCATTCTATCCGCCCGTGGAAAAAGCCCTCCATGGCCCCCTGCCCACGGACGCGGGCGAACAATGCCCACGTAAGCGACTCCCCCGAAAGCCGAGGTTTTTGGCGGTCGCCGGTCGCGTCCTGCGGCGGCAGACTTCTTCCACAGTCTGTGATTCCCGCCGGCGACCCGCGACGATTGTTCCCTGGCGGCTCAGGGGCACGGCTGGGTTGTCGGGGCGGCGATCATGCCCTGCTGCACCGGAACGGTCCCCGGCGGACAGGCCGGCATGCCCGCGGCCATCGGCTGGGCGACGGCGCCGCCGGCGACCGGCGGCGGGCCGCTCACCACCGGCGGCGCGACGGTGCCCACCGGCTGCACGGGCAGCTGGCCGTTGGCGGGCTGCGAGTAGACCGGTGGGGCCATCGGCGGGGCATAGCCGTAGCTGTTGGCGGCGTTGCGGTGGGAGGCGCAGCCGAAACAGAGCATCGTGGTGATGGCACACAGGGCCGCCATCGTGCGGGAGACAGGTCGCATGAAACCTCCGGAAGCGTTGCCGGGCGTGAGCCCCGCGATTCGTGCCCGCCTGTCGTGAGGGCGAGAGGCTAGGGAGCCGGTGCGGGCCGGTCAAGCCGGGTCCCGGGCCGCTCAGACGGGGCCGCCGCCCTCGGCCTGCTCGAAGAGGGCGATGCTGGCGGTAAATCCATGCAGGCAGTTGCGGTTGCCGATCGGGCCAATCTCGCCCTGGGCGAAGAAGCCGGCCGCGGGGAGCTGGGCAAAATGCCGCTGCAGGACCGAGGCATCGTGATGGGGCTCGTCGAAGAGCCGGCGACCGCGGCCGTTGCAGGTGAAGACCAGCGCCCCGGCCGGTGAGCCTTTCGCCGCCGCCCGGTCGAGCAGGCCCACGAGATCCTCGTGAGCTGTCTGGGCATCGCGGACATGGAACTGCACGGTCTGTCCTACGCGGACTGTGTCGGCCACCGCGATCACGCCCGATTCCGGGTCGGCCCCGATCACGTTGCGGACGAGGAAGTCGCCCTGTTCGAAGGATTCCTGGTATTCGCTGGCCACGCGGCCGAGGTGCAGCGAGTGGCGGACGAGCCGCTGGTCCGACTCATCGAGGGTGCCGAAGATTTCCCGCAGCTGCTCGAGAGCCGGACGGCCCCCGAGTTCGTGGATCAGGTTTTCCTCGGCCCGGGTGATCACGAAGGGCCGGCCGATCGGGCGGCATCCCTGGGAGACCACCGCCCGCACCCGCACCCCGCCGCCGACGAGCACCCCCACGCCGCCGCCATCGTAGGTGCGGCCGTTCATGACAAGCGTGTTCTCCCCGGGGGCCGACCCACCGCTGAGCATCCCGCCAACCAAGGGCACACCCGGCTGGTCGTCCTCGAGCCGCTCGATCAGCCGGTCGACAGGAAAGGAAAAGGGGTCGGCCACCAAGAGCAGCGTGGCACCCTCGGGCCAGCGGCCGTCGAGTTCGGCGGGCCATCCGGTGAAGGTGCCGCCGTCGGCGGTCTGGCGGTATTCCAAGGCCATCGGGGTGATCACGGCACCGGGCAGTCGCGCCAGCCAGACCACCACGCCCGGGCCCCGCTCCTGCTCCCTGTCCCCGCCGAGCACGCCCTCGACGGTGCCTCCAATGATCACCGGTGCCGGGTCGCCGCCGAGGATTTCGGCGAGCCCCTCGAAGGCGGCCCGGGCCGCGACGTGGGCCGCCGAGATGAAGACAACGGCCAGGTCGGCCGGTCCGTCGAGCCTGCCGCGGGCCTGGGCAATCGCCTCGGCGAGAGCCTCCTCGAGGGACCCTGCAATCGAGAAACCCGCCCCGCAGCGGATCGACGAACAGGATGGGTCGTGGCGATCTGGGGGAACGGGCATCCGCGGCCGGCCTGTCAGGAAACGATGTCGTCGAAGGAGTGGATCGGCTCGTGGGTGGTCGCGGCTTCAGCCGGAGGATTGCCGGGCCGCACGGCGAGGGCCGTGGCCATGCCGGCGGCGCGGGCGGCGTCGAGCTCGTCAACGACATCGCTCACGAAGAGGATCTTCCGCGGCTCGCAGCCGTAGTCGGCCGCGATTCGTCGGTAGCTCTCCGGATCGCGCTTCGCTCCGGTCGTGGTGTCGTAGTGGCCCCGCAGCAGGCCGGAGAGATCGCCGGCGCCGGTGTGGGCGAAGAACAGCCTCTGGGCCTCGACCGACCCGGAGGAAAAGATCCGCACGTCGAGGCCGGCGTCCCGCCAGCGGGCGAGGGCCGGAGGCACGTCGTCAAAAAGATGGGCCACGAGTTCCCCCGATTCAAACCCCTGCCGCCAGACCATGCCCTGCAGTTCCTTCAGCGGGCCGAACTTCGCGTCGCTGGCCATCAGTTCGGCCGCCGCGGCGGCGGCATCGCCCGGGCCGTCCGATTCCACCGCCAGCCGGTCCGCCTCGGCGACGATACATGCGACGAGTTCGGCCACGCGGGGCTCCTCGCCGTGGCCGGCGAGAAACTCCGGCATGTGGTCCCGGGCGAAGCCGAAGAGGGTTTCGTGGACAAAGGCGATCGAGGAGGTCGTGCCCTCCACATCGAGCAGGATTCCCTCACCGTCAAAGACTACCACTGCCGGTTTTCCCCCCCGCCAGCCACGCCGCCTTGGCCGAGGCTCATCGCTGCGGCTCCACCCAGGCCGGGCCCAGGCAGAGCGGCTCGTAGCCGGCATGGACCGCGTCGGCGACGTAGTGGGGAGTCCAGCCACTGGTCTCTTGGAAGAGCCGGATCGCCCTGATCCGACGGTCGCCGCAGAGATCGAACCAGTGCCTCGTGCCGGCGGGCACGCTGATCAGGTCGCCGGCATGCACCTCGATGGCAAACACCGGATGCTCCACCGGGTTGATGTGGAAGACCCCCCGGCCCTGCAGCGTGAAGCGGACCTCGTCCTCGGTGTGGGTATGTTCCTTGTTGAACTTCTCGAGCATCCCGTCGAGCCCCGGAGTCTCGGGACGCACGTCGATCACGTCGGCGGTCACGAAGCCGCCGCGGGCCTTGAGTTCGTCGATCTCGGGGGCGTAGGCCTCGAGAATCCGCTCGGCATCGGCGGCAGGATCGACGCGGTCTGCGAGGGGCCACTGCTCGAACTCGAGCCCCCGCGAGGCAAGGAAGTCGCGGATCTCGTCGGCCGCGGTGATGCGGCGGGCCTCGGCCGGTACGGTCACAATTGCCATCGCTGTCGCCTCCCGGAATGCGATTTTTCTCGTAGAAAACTGGCCTGAATGTCCAGATCACTGCTGCTGCTGAACGTCATGATATCCGCCGGGCCCGCCGCCGGCCCACTGCTGCCGCGGCTGCCCGCCGGGCAGCGGCAGGCTTTGGGCCGACCAGCTGCGGCTGCGGGCGACAACCTCGAAGAGGAATTCGAAGATCTCGATCTGCCGGCGTGCCTCGGCAAGGTCGCGTCCCCAGGTGTAGAGGCCGTGGCCGGCAAGCAGAAAGCCGTGGAACGGCGGCCGCGACCCCTCGCCCCACTCCGGGGAGAGAAACCGCAGCCGGATCTGATCGGCCAGAGCGTCGATCCGTTGGCTGTTGGCGAAGATCGGCACTTCCTCGGCCGTCTCGTGGGTCTCGATGCTCGAGAGCCCCTTGAGCATCTCGTAGCCCTCGATCCGGAGGCTGCCACGGGGCAGGTCGACCCGCGAGAGGACCGTGCCCCACACCGAATGGGTGTGGAGGATGCCGCCCACCCAGGGCAGCACGCTCGCGATCATGCAGTGCAGCATGGTCTCGGCGCTCGCCTTGCCGGGGCCTTCACCGGCGAGCAGGCCGCCGTTGGCGTCGACCCGCAGGAAATCCTCCTCGCCGAGGGCCGACTTGTCCTTGCCGCTGGCGGTTACGAGCAGTTCCAGCGGATCACGGGAAGCGACCACGCTGTAGTTGCTGCTGGTGCCCAGCGACCAGCCGCGGCGGTGAAACTCCCGTCCGATTCCGATCAGGGCTGACGCGGCGGCCGATCTGTCGAATTGCATGCGGCGGACACTCCCGTCAAAGTTCCGAATCTACGCCCGACGGCCGGTCCGCTCAAGCCGCCGCTGGCCGCTCACCTCAGAGGTAGGGCGAGAAGAGCCGCGCCACGCCATCGCGGAGCCTGACCGGCAGGCTGCGGCCGTCGACCTCGGCAAGCGTGGTCTCCCGCGAGGCGGCGATGCGGTCGGCGACGAAGTCGTCGAGGCTGGCGGCGAAGCCGCGGTGGTAGACCTCCACGTTGAACTCGAAGTTCAGCCGCATGCTCCGCTCGTCCCAGTTGCCGCTGCCGATCATGGCCCAGCTTCGATCGACCACCATCAGCTTGGTGTGGTCGAACGGCGGCGGTGACAGCCAGACGTGGCAGCCGCGGCCGAGCACCTGCCAGAGCATGGCCGTGGAGGCCCAGCCGACCATCGCCAGATTGTTCTGCGACGGAAGCACGATGTCGACGCGAACGCCCCGCATCGCGGCCACGTCGAGGGCCTGGCAGACGGCGTCGTCGGGCAGGAAGTAGGGCGTCATCACCCGCACGCTCTCCTGGGCCGCGGCAAGCGCCCCCACGAGCACGAGCTTGATCCGTCCGATGTCGGGGTCGTCGGGGCCGAAGCGGATGCCCCGGGCGAGCATCGCCTGCGGCGGATCGGCCGCCGGGGTGCTCTCCGCGTCCCAGGCCGGTCCGCTCGGGGCCTCGCCGGTGGCGAAGGCCCAGTCTTCGAGAAAGATTTCCAGCAGCTGGGCCACCACCGGCCCCTCGAGCCGGAAGTGCATGTCGTGAACCGGGTGCCGCGGCTTCCGCGAAAGCCAGCAGCCGTTGCGGATGTTGAGTCCGCCGGTAAATCCGACCCTCCCGTCGACGACCATGATCTTGCGATGGTTTCTCAGGTTGGCATAGGAAAAGTAGACGGGGACGCCCGTCGGCAAAAACCGGGCCACCGGCACGCCCCGCCGCCGCAGGCGGCCCACGATCGACGGGAAGGTGTAGCTCGAGCCGATGCCGTCGATGAGCACGCGAACCTCGATCCCCCGGGCCACCGCCTCGCCAAGTGCGTCGGCGAAGATTCTGCCTGTCGGGTCGTTGTCGAAAATGTAGCTACCCACCGCGATGCTGCGGCTTGCCGAGGCGATCGCCTCGAGCATCGCGGGATAGGCCTCGTCGCCGCCGGCCAGGGCCACGATTCGGTTGCCGTCGGTCAGGGGCCGGCCAGTCACCTCGCCCACGAGCTTCTCCAGGCTCCGCAGTGGGCCGTGCGGGGGGCCGATCGCTTCAGTCAGCCGCGGCTCGCTTGCCGCCACGCCATGCAGTTCGCGGGTGATCCGGACAGCCCCGGCCTTGAGCTGGCTGGCCCGTGAGCGAATCCGATTGACTCCCAGGATCGAGTAGGCGATCGCCCCGAAGATCGGCGAGAGCCAGATCAGACCCACCCAGCCGATCGCCGAGCGGGTGTCTCGCTTGGTGAGGATCGCATGGGAGGAGGCGACGAGGGTCACCGCCAGCACGCTCCAGCCGAGCAGGTGCGGCCAGAGCACGAGCCACCACTGCCAGAGCGTCGCGATCAGCTGATCCATATCATGGTCGATGATGGTGGATGATGGTGGCGTTGCCGGTCTTTTCGATTCCGAAGCGTTCGGCTGCGAGCCTCTCCCGACCGCGATACGTTACCATCCGCGAACGGCTCCCGGCGGCGGCCCGCACACCGGCTCTTTGAGCATGCGACTTTTCAGCTGGAACATCCACAAGGGCATCGGCGGCCGCGATCGGCGGTATTCCCTCTCGCGGGTCATCGACTGCATCGAGGCGGAGAACCCCGACCTGATCTGTCTGCAGGAGGTCGATCGCCGTGTTCGCCGCAGCCGCTTCGACGACCAGCCGCGGCTGCTGGCCCGCTATTTCCATGCCCAGTTTGCCTTCCAGCCCAACGTCGCGGTGGGCGGGGGCGGCTACGGCAACCTCGTGCTTTCCCGCTTCCCACTCCAGAGCCGTCATCGCGTCTCGCTGCGGCAGGGTGTCCGCAAGCCCCGCGGGGCCCAGCTGGTGATCACCAGCACGCCTGAGGGCGTGCTCCATCTGGTGAACACCCACCTGGGCCTCGCCCAGGCGGAGCGGCAGTGGCAAGTCGAGCGTCTGCTCGGCCATCTGCTCTTTCGCTCGGCCGCGGCCCTGCCGACCATGCTGGTGGGCGACTTCAACGACTGGCGAAACAGTCTTGCCAGGTCGCTGCTCTCGCCCGCGGGCTTCGAACAGGCGACGGCCCCCGCCTCCCGCTTCCGTTCCTTTCCGGCCTGGATGGCGATGGGCAGCCTCGACAAGGCCTTCACTCGCGGCGGCGTGGAGGTCCGTCATGCCAGGATCGTCCGCACGAGCCTGGCCCGCGAGGCGAGCGACCACCTGCCGCTGGTGGTCGATTTTCACCTGGTGTGATCGGCGGCTGGCAACCAGCGCGTCAGCCGGCCATTCCGGCGAGCACCTCGTCGGCGGCCGCAAGCGTGGCCTCGATGTCCGCCTCGGTGTGGGCGGCGGAAAAGAAGAGCGCCTCGAACTGGCTGCAGGGAAAGTAGCAGCCGCGGTCGATCATGCCCCAGAAGAAGGCGGCGTAGCGGTCGGTGTCGCTCGCCGAAGCGGTCTGCCAGCCGGTCACCGGCACCGGCTCGCTTCCCCGTTGGAAGAAGATCGTGAGCATGCTCCCGCGGCGGGCGACCCAAGCGGGAATCCCGTGCTGCCGTGCGGCCTCGCGGAGGCCCGCCTCCAGCCGGCTGCCGAGCGACTCGAGCGTGGCATAGGGCGGCTCGTCACGGAGCTGCTCGAGCGTGGCGGTGCCTGCAGCGACTGCCAGCGGGTTTCCCGAGAGGGTGCCGGCCTGGAAAACCTTGCCCGCGGGCAGCACGTGGTCCATGATCTCCGCCCGTCCGCCGTAGGCCCCCAGCGGCAGCCCGCCGCCGACGATCTTGCCCAGCGTGGTGATGTCCGGCGTGACACCGAGCAGTTCCTGGGCACCGCCGAGGGCCAGCCGGAAGCCGGTCATCACCTCGTCGAAGACGAGCACCGCCCCATGCTCGAGCGTGAGCCGCCTCGCCGCGGCGAGAAACTCCGGCTGCGGCGGGACGAGCCCCATGTTGCCCACCACCGGCTCCATGAGCACCGCGGCGATCGCCCCGCCCTCGCGGGCAAAGACCTCCTCCAGCGCGGCCGGGTCGTTGTATTCCAGGACGAGCGTGTCCTTGGCGGTGCCGGCGGTCACGCCGGGTGAGTCGGGCACCCCGAGGGTGGCCGCCGCGGAGCCCGCCGAGACGAGCAGGCTGTCGGCATGACCGTGATAGTTGCCGGCAAACTTCACGATCCGCTCGCGGCCGGTGAAGCCCCTCGCCAGCCGCACCGCCGACATCGCCGCCTCGGTGCCGCTGGAGACCATGCGGACCTTCTCGATTGAGGGGACCGCCTCCACGATCAGCTCGGCAAGCCGGCTCTCGGCCTCGGTGGGAGCGCCGTAGCTGGTGCCGGTGGTCAGGGCCCGCTCGATCGCGGCGACCACGCGGGGATGGCGGTGGCCGAGGATCATCGGCCCCCAGGAGCCGATGTAGTCGAGGTAGCGGTTGCCGTCGATGTCGGTCAGGGTCTGACCCTCGGCGGCTGCGAAGAAGAGCGGCTCGCCGCCGACGGCGCCAAACGCCCTTGCCGGGGAGTTGACGCCCCCGGGAATCAGCCGGCGGGCCCGGGCGAAGGCCTCGTGGCTGCGGCTGCGGCGGTTTGCGGTGCACTCGGAGGGATGCGGGCGGGTGTCGTGGGGCGCGGTCACGGGGCCTCGGTCACTCCCGGAGGTTCGTCGGTCTGCATGAGGGCGTCGGCGGCTGCCGAGCCGTCGGCATCTGCTGCGAGCATCGCCCGTGCCTCGGCCACGGCCTGCGCGGCGTGCGGCCTTCTATCGTAGAGCCGTGTGATCGATTCGAGGATGGCACGCCGCCGGCTGGCGGCCGCCTCCCCGGCAGAACCACCCGCGGCTGCGGCCGTCCCCAGCGAGCGGGACTCGGCAAGAAGGGTGGCCAGACGGCTGGCGTCGTCGGCCCGCTCCCTGGTCGCGGCCTCGGCGACCTGGCCGAGCTGGCGGGCGAGCAGCAGCCGCCAGCGTTCGCGGACGACTCCCGCCCGCTGTCGCTCATCGAGCGAGGCATCCTCGCCGGCGAGCCATTCGGCTGCCTCGGGGTCGGGATCTCCCTCGAGGCCGTGCAGCACCATCACGGCCCGCAACGCCTCCTCGCAGGCCGCGGCGCTGGTCGCCTCGAGGGCCATCGCCGCCCGGTAGTCGCGTTCGATCGCGTCGATCGAGTCACCGCGGCGGCGGGGTGAACGGCGGACCTTGCGCTCGAGAGCATCGACCTCGAGGCTCGCCGCGAGACCGTGCACCGCTGCGGACCGCGGATCGTCGGGAAACCGCTCGAGAAACTCACGGATCGGGCGGTCGACATCACGCAGATCGCCGTCGCGGTCGGCCACGGCCATGATGCGGTCGAAGAGGGTGTCGGCGTCGGCCGGCTGCAGGAGGTACCAGCCGCCCGCCGCCAGGGCGGCCAGCATCGCCGCGGCGGCAAGCAGGCTCGCGATCTGACGGCGGTAGGCGACCCGCCGGGCTTGGTGGGCCTCGGCACGCTCGAGGTCTTCCATCGTCGTGAAGCGGTTGGCCCGCGGGGCGCCGGCGCGGACGGCCGAGCCGCCGCTGCCGGTCTGCGGGTGGGTCGCCTGGGCCGGCCTGCGGGTGCCCGACTGCGTCGCCGGCCTGGCGGCCGGCAGCGAGGCCTCGGTTGCCGCCTCACCCGCCGACAGTCCTGCCGATGGCGGGGCGTCGGGGCTTGTCGGGCTCTCGGCATCGCTGTCGCCGTCGGCCGGCAAGACCCGCGTGGCCGCGAGCAGATCGACCTGCGGTGGTTCGCGGGACGCACCGCCACGGGTGTCCTCGGTCTCCCGTGGCGGTGGCGTGGTGGGGGAGGTGCCTGTGGCCGAGGTGCGGGCCGGATCGACTCCCGGCCCACCGGCGGAGGTCGGCATATCACTGCCGGGCAGCGTTGCGGCCACCGAGGAGGGCTTGGCGGGTGTCCCGCCATCGTCGGCGGCCGACTCGCTCTCGCGGATTGCGGCAAGCAGGCGGCCGAGCTGCAGGGCGTTGGCCGGTCGCTCGCCCGGTTCCTTGGCGAGCATGCGGTCGACGAGTTCCTCGAGATCCGGCGGCACCTCCGGCACGATCGATCCGATCCGCGGCGGCGGCACGCTGCGATGCTTCTCGATGATCTCGGCCATGCTCTTGCCGCGAAAGGCCGGGCGGCCGGCGAGCATGGCATATATCACCATGCCGAGGGCGTAGATGTCGGCGCGGTGGTCGACGACGGAGCCGCGGGCCTGCTCGGGCGGCATGTATTCAGCGGTGCCCACGAAGCTGCCATCGGCGGTGTGGGCCGTGCCGCCGAAGAGCTTGGCAATGCCGAAGTCGGCGAGCTTGACCGTGCCATCCTCGGCAATCAGCAGATTGGCCGGCTTGATGTCGCGGTGGATGACGCCGTGATCGTGCGCCGTCTTGAGGGCCCGGGTGACGGCGATCGCGAGATCGACACACTCCTTCCAGTCGAATCGTCGTCCGCCGCGTATCACCTGCTCGAGGCTCGAGCCCCGCACCAGCTCCATCGCAAAATAGGGCTGGCCGTCCTGTTCACCGAAGGCGAGCAGCTGGACGATCCCCGGATTTTTCAGGCTCTTCAGCGAGTCGATCTCAGCGAGAAACCGCCGACGGATCCCGGCCTCGTCGGAGAGGTGGGCGGCGAGCACTTTGATCGCCACCGCCTCTCCGGTGGTGGTGTCGACCGCCTCGTAGACCGCACCCATGCCGCCCCGGCCGAGCCGACCTTCGATCGTGTAGGGTCCGAGCCGTGTCGGCTTCATCGCTCGCTGGGCCTGGCTGCGGGTATCGGGGCCGGGGTGGTCGGGCTGCGGCTGCCACGCGAATGAGAGCGTGGCCTCTCGCATTGTGGCATGCCGCGGAGAAAAATGCGTCGCATGCCCACCGCCGCCGCCGATGCTCGCGATCTCGACCGCCCCGAGGGCACCACCCGACTGCTCGGCCGGGGCGGCAACCAGGCCCGCGGCCTGGCGGAGTATGCGATCGACTTTTTCCGTGGGCAGGCCGATCCCTCGCCGGCCACGCTCGAGCGGCTCGAGCAGTTTCACATCGACAGCATCGGCTGCGGGGTCTCGGCGATCGCGGCAGCCGCCCGTGCCCCCACCGTGCTCAGGCGGGAGGCGCTGGCCAGCCGACCGGCAGCCGGCTCGGCCGGGGGGATCTGCTTCGGGTCAACACGGCCCCTCGACGTGGCCGCCGCGGTGGTCGCCAACGCCTCGGCGGTCCGCGAGTGGGACGCCAACGGGACCAACTTCGGCTACGACCCCCTGCGGGGCCGGGTGGCCGGGGAGTTCGGCCACAACGACTTCTATCCCGTGGCCCTTGCCGCGGCACGGCTTGCGGCGCTCGACGGGGCGGCCACGCTTCGCGTGATGCTGCTTGTCGATGAGATCCGAGGCCGGCTCGCGGAGGTCTTTGCCCTCAGACGGTATGGAATCGACCACGTCCATCACGGGGCGATCGCTTCGGCGGCGGCCTTCACGGCGGCCCTCGGGGGGAGTGCGGCGGTGATCGAGTCGGCAATCGGGCTGGTGGCGGCCCACCATGTGCCGTTTCGCGCGATCCGGGCGGGGGAGCAGCTCTCCGACAGCAAGGGGGCCAGTGCCGCGTTTGCGGCGGAGGCGGCGGTGCGGGCCGGCATCCGTGCCCTCGACGGATTCGTGGGGCCGGCCGACGTGTTTCGCAATCCGCTGGCGATCTACAGGCTCCACGAACCCTGCTCCGACGGCACGAGCCCCTTCGACCTCGAGCTTGGGCTCAGCGGCGATGCCTTCGCGATCCACGGCATGCACTTCAAGCTCGGCCTCTACGAGCACCAGTCGGCCGCCGCGATCCAGTCAATTGTCGACTGCCTCGCCGACAACCCCGCACTTGCCGCGGCGGTCGAGGGCATCGAGCGGATTCGGGTGCGAATTTACCAGCCGGCCTTCGGGATCATCGCCGACCCGGCCAAGCGACGGCCGACCACGCGGCAGTCGGCCGATCATTCGCTGCCCTACATCGTGGCCCGCACGCTGCTCAAGGCGGAAGCTGCCGCGGCGGCGGGCGTGCCGCCTGACTGGGCCGGGCTGATGCTCCTGCCGGCAGACTACTGCGACGCGGCGATCGGCGACCCGCGCACGATCGGGCTGATCGACCGGATCGAGATCGAGCACGGCGGCGAGGAGTATGATGCGGCGTATCCCGACGGCATCCCCACGAGCGTGACCATCGAGCACGCCTCGCTCGGACGGCTCGGTGGCACGCTGGTGCGGCATCCGCTGGGCCATGCCGCCGCCGACCGCGAGGCGACAGGGCGGCTCGTGGCGTTGAAATTTCGGCGGCTCGTGGAGGCCGCGGTCGACGACCCGGATCGCCTGCGGGACCGCCTCGCGCTTGCCGGGCGGAGCCCTGCGGAGGTGGCCACACACTATGCCTTTCCGATCCGTGGGATTGATCCCGATTGACAAGCCGCCCGGCGTCACGAGCCGCCACGTGGTCGATGTCGTGTCACGGGCGGCCGCGGCGGCCACCGCCGGCCATGCCGGTACGCTCGACCCGATCAGTTCGGGGGTGGTGGTCGTTTGTCTGGGGCGGGCCACGAAACTGGTCGAGTTTCTCCACGGCCTGCCGAAGTCGTATCGCGGCAGTTTCCTGCTTGGCCGCTCGAGCCCGTCGGACGACATCGAACAGCCGGTGGAACTCGAGGCTGATCCCCGCCGGCCGGGACTTGCTGAGATCGATGCGGCCCTGGGCGGCTTCCGCGGTGAGATTCTCCAGCGGCCTTGCGATTTCTCGGCGGTGCGTGTCGCTGGCAGGCGGGCCTACGAACTGGCCCGTCGGGGCCGCGAGATGACGCTCGAGCCGAAGCGGGTCACGATCCACCGGCTGGAGTTGGTGCGGTATGACTGGCCGCGGCTGGTGCTCGACGTGACCTGCTCGAGCGGCACCTACATCCGCGGGCTGGGCCGCGATCTGGCCGTGGCCTGCGGCACCCGGGCGGTGATGGAGGCTTTGGTCCGCACGGCGGTGGGGCCGTTTTCGCGCGAGGCGAGCCTGCCGCTCGATGAGGTGACACCCGAAACGGTCGCGGCGGCCATCGAGCCGCCGTTGGCGGCGGTGGCCCACCTGCCGCGGGTCGTGGTCGACGCGGCGGCGGCCGAAGCGGTGGCGACGTGTGGCATGCTGCCGGCGACGGCGGTGTCGGGAGTCGACTCCGAGGCGGAGGCGGTGGCGGCGGTCGATACCGAAGGCCGGCTCGCCGGCGTGCTGCGGCCTCATGCCGGCGGCTGGCGAATGCGACCGAATTTCCTGGCCACGTAGGTAGGCCGGTGCGGCTCACGTAGGCCGGTGCGGCTCAAGTAGGCCGGTGCGGGCCC
>CAZRKH010000087.1:0-20414 GCA_964600785.1 uncultured Chitinophagaceae bacterium | reverse complement strand
AAGGCTGGACCGTCGGCAACGACTGGGACAACATGGCAAGCACCGACTCCGATGGTCCCCTCGAGGGCAATCCCAACGCCGGCAACTGTAGCGGGCCCTTCGCAAGCAAAAACTACATTCCGATGCAGGACAACACGACCACCCCCTCGTGCGGCGAGATGCCTCCTGGAGCCTGCCATACTTGGAAGCATCCCCGCGGCGGCCGCTTCGGCAGCCCCCACGCGGTGCTCCCGATGGCGATGGCCGACGGCAGCGTGCAGGGTGTGTCGTACGAGATCGACAGGGCGGTCTTCGAACTGCTCGGCAACGTGGCCGACGGAGGCTCGAGTGCCGAGCTTACGCAGTAGCATGCGGTGGAAATGGCGTCGGCTGTTGGTGGCGGTGGCTGTCGTGCTCGGCTGCGGGCCGCGGCGGCCGGAATGGCTGATCCCGCCGGTGCTCGACCCGCAGGCGATCACCGAGGCGGTGATGGCGTCGGCCGATGCCGACAGCAACGGCCGGCTCGACAGCGGTGAGCTTGCCGCCCTGCCCGGCCTGGCTGACGCGATTCCCTTGCTCGATACCGATGGCGACGGGCAGCTTGCCGTGGCCGAGATTCGAGCCTGGCTTGACCGAGTCGAGGCTGAGGCCGTTCCGGTGGTCGAACTCCCGCTGCAGATCACGCGGCAGGGCCGGCCGCTGGCCGGTTGCACCGTCAAGCTCGTGCCGGAGGCGTGCATGGGCGGCACGATCGAGCCAGCCGAGGGCGTTACCGACGACACGGGGCTCGTCTTTCTCAACATCCAAACCAGGCCCACCGGTGGCGTTCGCTGCGGTCTCTACCGGCTCGAGATCACCGGCAAGGGCCCCGGCGGCCAAGCCCTTCCCCCGAGATACAACACCGAAAGCGAACTCGGCCTCGCCGTTGGGGGAGGCCTCCCGGTGGAACGCACGACGACGTTCACCCTCGATTGAGGCTCGCCCGCTCTGGGTTGATCGCGAACGCGGCTATCGCGTTTCACGGGCTGGCGATACGATTGCAGTGTTGTGGTGCTGCTGGCGGTCGTGGCCGAGCGGTCGAGCAGGAAGGCCGGGAGTTGACCGTTGTGCCGAACTTTGCGGCGTCCGATCCGCTCTACCGGCTGGCGATCGTGCTGGCCGGGGGAATCGTGGGCGGCGAACTCTTTGCCCGCCTCCGCCTGCCGCGGGTGACCGGCTGGATTGCAACCGGCATTCTTTTGCGGGCGACCGCCCCCTGGCATGGCGAAGCGACCGGTCTCTCGGCAACCACCACACTCGAGATGCGGTCGCTGATGAACTTCGTGCTGGGGTACATCGCCTTCACCGTCGGCGCGGCACTCCATTTTGCCGGCCTGCGGAATGCCGGAAGGCGGGTGGGGCTGCTCTTGCTGGGCGAGGCGTTCGTGACGCCACTGGTGGTGCTGGCGGTGCTGTGGCTCGTGGGAGGCCGGATCGTGGCGGATGCGATCTCACTCCCGGCTGCCGTGCTGCTGGCCACGATCGCCATCGCCGGCGCGCCGGGCACCACCGTCCTCGTGATCCAGGAAGCCCGCGGGCGGGGTATCCTGACCCGGACGCTGCTGGGGTCGATCGCGCTGATCGACATGGTGGCCGTCGGCCTGTTCGTGTTCGCCGCAGACTACCTCGCGGCGATGGCCGAAGGCGGGCAGGCTTGGCATCAGGCCTCGCCCGCGGCCCTGGCGACGGTGGGCCGCGAGTTTGCGACGGCCCTCGCCGTCGGGGCGATCACGGCAGTCGTGGCCCTGGGCCTGATGCGGACCGTCATCGGCCCGGCTTTCATCGGCCCCACGATGGTGGCTGTGATCCTCGGCACCTGGGGCGGGGCAACGGGCCTTTCGACCTCGGGCATTCTGGCCTGCACATTCGCCGGAATCATCGTCTCAAACCTGCGGCACGACGCCGTCAGCTCGGCCCAGGCCTACCTGCACGCGATCGGGGCGATCCTCTTCACCGCCTTCTACACGCTGGCGGGAATGAACATCGATCTGGGCCTGCTTGCGAAGGTTGCCGGACTGGTGGCGGTTTTCGTCACGGCTCGCTTCGTGGGCAAATTTGCCGGTGCCTATGCGGCGATGAGTCTCGCCGGAGCACCTCGCCGGGTCCGCAATTCACTCGGGCTCTCGCTCGTTCCGCATGGCGGAGTCGCGGTGGGCCTGCTGCTGATGGTCCAGACCGACCCCGGGCTGGCCGCGTTCGCCGAGACCGTCACGGCCGTTGGTCTCGCCGCAATCACGATCAACCAGCTCGTCGGGCCGAGCCTCCTGCGGTACGCCCTTGCCGAGGCCCGTGAGGTGGGCAAGGCGGCGCCACGACTGCTCGACTTTCTCGATGAAAGTCATATCCTCGTCGACCTTTCCGGGAACACCAAGAAGGAGGTGATCGAGGCTCTGGTGAATCGGCTCTATGCCGCACCCGAGCCCCCGACGATTCCACGCGGGGATTTTCTGGCCAAGGTTCTCGACCGGGAGGCCGCGGCGAGCACGGCGGTCGGCGAGGGCCTCATGATCCCGCATGCCATCCTCGATGAGGGCCAGGTGATCACCGGGGTGCTGGGTATCAGTTCGCGGGGCATCGATCTGGATGCCCCGGATGACCGTCCCGTGCATGCGGTGCTGCTGCTGGCCACGCCTCAGGCCGACCGCGAGCGGCACCTCAAGGTGCTGGCCGCGTTCGCTCGCTCGATCACGAGGGATGTCAATCTCCGCGAACAGCTCTACCACGCCCGCAGTCCCGCCCATGCCTACGACATCCTGCACGCCGAGGATGCCGAGGACATCAACTACTTCCTTGACGAAGCGATCAGTCGGGCGGAGTGAGCGTTTGCTCTTCGTCGATCCGCACCCCCGCGAGGATCATCCAGCCGAGCAGGAGCTGGACAAGCAGCACCGCGACCCCGGCACGGGGCCGATCGGTGAGCCAGTAGATGCCGCCAAAGCCGATGCTCGCCACGAATCCCGCGAGCTTGCTGCCCACCTGCAGGCCTCCGAAGGCGGCGCCGGCGTGGGTCTTGGGGGCGAGCACCGCCACCACCGCCCGGATCACCGCCTGCACTCCGCCAAGCACGACTGCCAGCAGTACCGCCAGGGCCTCGAGCTGCCACCGCGAGGCGATGAACCAGGCCGCTGCCAACACCAGCGTCCAGC
The DNA here is from genome assembly GCA_964600785.1 of uncultured Chitinophagaceae bacterium. Lineage (GTDB taxonomy): Bacteria > Planctomycetota > Planctomycetia > Pirellulales > UBA1268 > M30B53. Next base: position 17,250 of record CAZRKH010000087.1, on the reverse strand, counting down.
CGGCCAGGCAGATCGCGAGGGCCGTCCGCCGCGAGCGGTGCACCGAGAGCCAGCCGATCAGAATCGCTCCCGGCAGGGCCACCGCCTGCACGATCAGCACCAGCCGCACCAGGGCCTGTGCGTCGAGGTCGAACTCCTCGATCGCCACGCTCGAGACCTGCCCGATCGTGGTCTGCACCGCGCCGAGCACGAGCACGGCTCCGGCCAGGAAGCGGGCCAGCGACCGCAGTCGCACATCACCGCTGGAGAGTGAGCCGATAAAGCGGGAGAGTTCGCGGATCGAGCCCCCGGCTCCTCCCGCCGCCGGGGGCAGCGGGGGGATCCGGCCGAGCATCGCCGGCAGCGAGAAGCCCAGCCACCAGCAGCCGGTCAAGGCGAAGGCCGCACGCAGCGCGGTGGGCTGATCGAGCCCGAGGCTCTCGCTTTCGGCCACGAGCCCCGCCGCGGCCAGCAGGGCGATCGCGCCGCCGGCATAACCTGCCGCGAAGCCGCCGGCGGAGAGGCGGTCGGCATCAGGCCCCTCGGCGATCGCCGGCAACAGCGCCCCGGTGAAGATCGCCGCGAGGTCGAAGCCCACCGCGGCCAGACCCACCATCGACACCACCGCCACCGGCGCGGTGGCCGGCACGAGCCCGAGCATGATGCAGGCCAGGCTGCCGCCAAGCACGCTTGCAGCCAACGCCCGGCGGTGGGCGGCGTAGCGGTCGGCCCAGCCGGCAGCCAGCGGAGAGAGCACCGCCGAAACAAGCATCGCGACCCCGAGCGTCCAGGCCCAGACCACGCCCCCGGGCACGCCCCAGGGCTTGTCGGCAAAGACCACCCGCTCGACGTAGGCGACCATCAACGTGATCGCGATCGTGGAATAGGCGCTCGCCCCGCAGTCGAGCAGCAGCCAGGCGATGCGGCCGCGACGCGGTGGCGAGCGGTCACCGGCGGCTGCTGGTGGACTCACGGCAGCCATCAGGGCCCTCGCTGGGTGCTGGGAGCTTTCAGACGTTGAACAGGAAATGACAGACGTCGCCGTCCTGCATCACGTAGCCCTTGCCCTCGACCCGCAGCCGGCCGGCCTCGCGGATCGCCTTTTCGGTTTCGTACGCGGCAAGGTCGTCCACCGAATAGATCTCCGCACGGATGAAGCCACGTTCGAAATCGGTGTGGATCACCCCCGCGGCCTGTGGTGCGGTGGCCCCTTGCGGCACTGTCCAGGCTCGAACCTCCTTCGGCCCGGCGGTGTAGAAGCTCTGCAGCCCCAGCAGCCGGTAGGCGGCCCGTGCGAGCGTGGCCAGGGCCGGCTCCTCGAGCCCGTAGGCGGTGAGCATCTCCGCCCGCTCCGCCTCGTCGAGGCCGGCCAGTTCGCTTTCGACCTTGGCACACACCGGCACCACCTCCATCCCTTCGCTTGCTGCCCGCTCGCGGACTCGGCTTGCCAGCGGGCCGGTGCCGTGGAGATCTGATTCGTCGACGTTCGCCACGTAGAGCACCCGCTTCGCCGAGAGCATCCCCAGGCCGCGGGCCGCCTTGGCCGCCTCCGGATCGGCCAGGCCCTCGCAGAGGCTGCGGGCCGGCTTTCCCTCCGCGAGCACTGGTTCGAGCTGCTCCAGCAGCCCCAGCCGAGCCTGGGCTTCCTTGTCCCCCCCGCGGGCCGCCTTGCGGGCCTTGTCGAGGGCCTGCTCGACCGTCTGCAGATCGGCAAGCACGAGCTCCATCTCGATCGTCTCGATGTCGCGGACAGGATCGACGGTGCCCTCGAAGTGGGTGATCTCGAGGCCGCCGCTGTTTTCAAAGCAGCGAACGACATGCAGGATCGCATCGACTTCGCGGATGTGGCTGAGGAACTTGTTGCCCAGCCCCTCGCCCTCGCTCGCCCCCTTGACGATGCCCGCAATGTCGACCACGCGGATCGAGGCGGGCACGATCTTTTCAGTCGCGATGAAGGAGGCGATCTGCGAGAGCCGCGGATCGGGCACGGCCACGACACCGACATTCGGCTCGATGGTGGCGAAGGGATAGTTCGCAGCCAGGGCCCCCGCGTCGGTCAGGGCGTTGAAGAGCGTCGATTTTCCGACGTTGGGCAGCCCGACGATGCCGACTTCCATGCTCTGCTCCGGCGGAAGGATGCGAAAAACGTTGTCGGAGGCTACCGGGGCTGCCGAGGCGTCGCAACTGGTGGCTGCGGACGACCGACACCTCCGCTTTTCCGGCCGCGCGATATACTCCCCGGCCGAGCCTCGAGGGAGATCACCAGCACGACGAGGAGCCATCATGTCCGCCATCACCGCCGCCCTGCACCGGGCCGGAACGAGCCTCTGGCTCGACAACATCACCCGCGACATGCTCGACGACGGCACGCTTGCCCGCTATGTCGACGAGCTCTCGGTAACGGGCCTCACTTCCAACCCGTCGATCTTCAATCTGGCGGTCAAAAACTCCGCCTCCTACGACACCGCGATTGCCGAGAAGGTGGCTGCCCGCCGCTCCGGCGAGGAACTGTTCTTCGAACTGGCCATCGAGGACTTGACCCGGGCCGCCGACCTCTTTGCCGGAATCCATGCACGCTCCGGTGGTGTCGACGGCTGGGTCTCGCTGGAGGTCTCGCCGCTGCTCGCCTACGACACCGCCGCCACGATCGACGCCGCCTGCCGGCTCCACGCCCAGGCGGGCCGTGAGAACGTGTACATCAAGATTCCGGGCACGCCCGAGGGCCTGCCCGCGATTCAAGAGGCGATCTACCGCGGCGTGCCGGTGAACGTCACGCTCCTTTTTTCACGCGAGCAGTATCTTGCGGCGGCCGACGCCTACCTCCGGGGCATCGAGCGGCGGGTGGAGGAAGGCCTCTCGCCGCGGGTCTGCTCGGTGGCGAGCCTCTTCATCAGCCGCTGGGACACGCCGATCAAGGGCAAAGTCCCCGCGGAACTCGAGAACACCCTCGGCATCGCCGTCGGCAAGCAGTGCTACCGTGCCTACCGCGATCTGATCTCCTCGGACCGCATGGCCCGACTGTGCAACTTCGGCGGGTCACCGCAGCGGCTGCTCTGGGCGAGCACGGGCACCAAGGACCCCGCCGCGGCCGACACGCTCTACGTCGATTCGCTCGTCGCCCCGCAGACTGTCAACACGATGCCCGAGAAGACCCTGCTGGCCTTTGCCGACCACGGCACGGTCGCGCCGCCGCTCTCGGCGGGCGGCGGCGAGGGTGATCTCGAGGTGGGTCGGGTCGAGCGGGCCGGAATCGATGTGGCCGCCCTGGCCGGCACGCTGCAGAAGGACGGGGCGGAGGCCTTCGTCAAGTCGTGGAAAGAACTGCTTGGTGTGATCGACCAGAAGGCCTCCTCCGTGGCGGTGGGAGGCGGCCGGTGAGCACCACCGAGGCGTCATCGCCACTGGCGGCCGTAAGCCCCCGCCCCGCCCTGCCCGCCTGGCGGGCGTTGGCGGAGCATGCAGAGGTGATGCGGAAGGCCACGCTCCGCGAACTCTTCGCCGCCGACCCCGGCCGCGGCGAGCGATTCACCGCCGAGGCGGCCGGCCTCTTTCTCGACTTCGCCAAGCAGCGGGTCAACCAGGAGACGCTGCAGCTGCTGGTGAGCCTGGCACGCGAGTGCGGCGTGGCCGAACGGGCCGAAGCGATGTTTCGCGGCGAGCGGATCAACGTCACTGAAAACCGGGCGGTCCTGCATGTGGCTTTGCGAACGCCGAAGTCGCGAAAGGTCTTCTTCGACGGCCACGACGTGGTGCCCGAGGTGCACGCGGTGCTCGAGCGGATGGCGGCCTTCGCCGAGCAGGTCCGCGACGGCTCCTGGAAGGGCCACACCGGCCGGCCGATCTCGGCGGTGGTCAATATCGGGATCGGCGGCTCCGACCTGGGGCCGGTGATGGCCTACGACGCCCTGCGGCACGAGGCCGACAGACGGCTCAGCTTCCGCTTCGTCTCCAACGTCGACGGGACCGACTTCGCCGAGGCGGTGCGTGACCTCGACCCGGCCGAGACGCTCTTTATCGTCTGCTCCAAGACCTTCACCACCCAGGAGACGATGGCCAATGCCCAGACCGCCAAGGCCTGGCTGCTCGCGGCGGCGGGTGACGAGCAGGCGGTGCCGCGGCATTTCGTGGCCGTCTCGACCAATGCCGAGGCGGTGGCCGCCTTCGGGATCGATACCGACCTCATGTTCGGCTTCTGGGACTGGGTCGGCGGTCGCTACTCGATGGACTCGGCGATCGGCCTCTCGACGATGATCGCCATCGGCCCGGAGCGGTTTGCCGAGATGCTCTCCGGCTTCCATGCGATCGACGAGCACTTCCGCTCGGCTCCCTTCGACGAAAACCTGCCGGTGCTGATGGGCCTGCTGGCCGTCTGGAACACCACGTTTCTCGGGGCCGGCTCGATCGCGGTTTTGCCCTACGACCAATACCTGCGTCGGTTTCCGGCCTATCTCCAGCAGCTCACGATGGAGTCGTGCGGGAAGCGGGTGGCCCTCGACGGCAGCCCGCTCGACGGCCCCGGCGGCTACACCACCGGCCCGGTCTACTGGGGCGAGCCGGGCACCAACGGGCAGCATTCCTTCTATCAGCTGATCCACCAAGGCACCGCGGTGATCCCCTGCGACTTCGTTGGCTTTGCCCGCTCGCTCAACCCGCTCGGCCGCCATCACGATCTGCTGATGGCCAATGTCTTCGCCCAGGCCGAGGCCCTCGCCTTCGGCAAGACGCCCGCCGAACTTCTCGCCGAGGGCTGCCCCGAGTGGCTCGTGCCGCACCGCAGCTTTCCGGGCAACCGGCCCTCGAGCACGATCCTCGCCGAGCGACTGACCCCCGCGGTGCTCGGCAGCATCGTGGCCCTGTACGAGCATGCCGTCTTCGTGCAGGGGGCGATCTGGGGAATCAACTGCTTCGATCAGTGGGGCGTGGAACTCGGCAAGCAACTCGCCACGAGAATCGTGCCGGAGCTCGAGAGCGAGGATGAGCCGGCCCTCGCGCACGACAGCAGCACCAATGCCCTCATCCGGCGGTATCGCTCGCTGCGGAGGCAATCGCCATGAGCCGATTTCGCGAATCACGCCGCCTCTTCGCCGCCAGACTCGCCACGATCGGTGGCAGCGGCATGTGCGGCATCCTGCCGGCCCTCGCCCGGGGCGACGAGGCGGTGGCCGAGCCGGCCGGCGGGCTCGTCGCAGCGGCCACTGCCCGCGACCCGGTGGCGGGATTCGAGCGGACCGGCAGTGGTGAGCTGGCAGGCGGTCGCTGGATTGCCGGCGTGCTCACCAGCCAGACCTGGCAGGGCCTGCGGTGGCGGCATGAGCTGGCCCTCTATCGCCCTGAAAAGCTGGCGGCCCGCGGGCCGATGGTGTTGTGGATCGACGGCGGCACTGCCGACGACCTCGAGCAGCAGGGCGGCGGTGGGCCTCCGGAGCAGGTCATGTTGCTCGCGACGGTCGCCGAATCGGCGGGGCTGCCGGCGGCCGTGGTCCGGCAGGTTCCCTTCCAGCCGATCGACGGCCGCTTCGAGGACGATTTGATCGCCCATACCTTCGTCGAGTTTTTCCGGACCGGCGATGCCGGCTGGCCACTGCTTGTGCCGATGGTCAAGGCGGCGGTGGCGGCGATGGATGCCGCCTCGGCCGAGGCGGCTGAGGCCTGGGATGACGATGTCGACAGCTTTGTCGTCACCGGGGCGAGTAAGCGGGGCTGGACGACCTGGCTGACCGCCGCGGCCGACCGCCGCGTGACGGCGATCGCCCCGATGGTGATCGACATGCTCGATCTGCCGCGGCACATGCGGCTGCAGATGGAGAGCTTCGGCGGCCCCTCCGACGCGATTCGCGACTACACGAGCCGCTCGATCCACACCATGCTCGACACACCCCGCGGTCGGGAACTCCTGACACTTGTCGATCCCTACTGCTATCGCGAGCAGATCCGTCAGCCGAAGCTGATCCTGCTGGGAACCAACGACCAGTACTGGCCCCTGGAGGCCTGCGGTCTCTACTTTCCCGGGCTGTGCGGAGACCGCTGGCTCTCCTACGTGCCCAACGCGACCCACGGCCTGCCGCTGGATCGTGTGCTGCCGGCGGTGGCCGCCCTGGGCCGGCATGCCGCGGGCACGCAACTGCTGCCGCGGCTGGAGTGGGAGTTTGCCTGTGAGGGCCCCGACTCCCGCTGCCGGCTGGCTTCCGGCCGCGAGCCGCGGCAGGCCTGGCTCTGGACGGCCGACTCGGCCTCCCGTGATTTCCGCGAGAGCCGCTGGCAGCGGCAACGGCTCGAGGCCGAGGCGGCAACCGCGGCCGGCGGCGTGCGGTTTGCCGCCGAGATCGACCCGCCCGCAGACGGGCTGCGTGCGGCCCTTGCCGAGTGTCGCTTCCGCGATACCGGCCCGAGCTATTCCCTGACCACCGGCGTGCGGGTGCTCGGCTGAAGTCGGTCGCCGGGGCCACGCGTTGCGGGCACGATTCAAATGGCACAAAGCGGTGCAATTCTCGTCCACGACTCACCGGCGGCCCTCGTCGAGGCCGCCGCCGGGCTGGTCGTGGAGGTGGCCGGCCGGGCGGTTGCTCAGCGGGGCCGCTTCACGCTGGCCCTCGCCGGCGGCGGTACACCGAAGCCCGTCTACGAGCGACTGGCCGGGGATGACTTTGCCGGGAGAATCGACTGGTCGAAGACCGATCTCTTTTTCGGCGACGAACGGTGTGTGGAGCCAAACGATCCGCAGAGCAACTACCGCATGGCCCGCGAGGCCTTGCTTGCCCGGGTGCCGCTGCCGGAGGCCAACATCCACCGCATCCGCGGCGAGGCCGATCCGGCGGTGGCGGCGGCGGAATATGAGCAGATCCTTCGCGAGACGCTGCGAAGTGAAAGACCACGGCTCGACCTCGTGCTCCTGGGGATCGGCGGTGACGGCCACACCGCCTCGCTTTTCCCCGGCACCGCCGCGGTGCGGGAGGCGACACGGCTCGTGGCGGCCCAGTATGTCGACAAGCTCGCCGCCTGGCGGGTGAGCCTCGCGCCGCCGCTGCTCGACGCCGCGAGCGAGGTGGCCTTTCTCGTGGAGGGCGAGGGAAAGGCCGAGGTGCTCGCGGCGATCCTCGAGGGACCCTACCAGCCCGACGTGCTGCCGGCGCAGCGAATCCAGCCGACGGCCGGTCGGGTCCGCTGGCTGGTCGATGCCGCCGCCGCCGCGAGACTCCGGCGGGCGTGAACCATCCTGCCCGTGAAACCTCCTGCCCCTGAACTTTCCTGAACGTGAAACATGTTTTTGTTGTCGCCGTTGACGGCTCCCGGAGCACGATGACCATGCACCCCTCCCCCGCCCCGCCTCAGCTCGCGTGGACACTGCTGCTTTTGATGGCGATCGGCCTGGCCGGCTGCCGGGATCCGGAACCGGCCCCGCCCGCCGCTGAGCCTGTGAAGCCCCGCAAGACCCTCGGCAAAACCACCCGCAAGGTGCTCAGGCTTGCCGACGCGGTGGCTGCCGGCGGCGTGCCGGTGGAGGCGGGCTCCGGCGAGTCCGGCGGGATCGCGGTGCTTTCGGCCGCTTTGACGTCGGCGACCGGCCAGATCGGCGGGATCGCCGCCGAGCAGGCCCTGCGGCTCCACGAGGCGGAGCATGGTCAGCGGCCTGCAACCCACGAGGAGTTCATGCGGATGATCATCCGGCCGGGTGAGTCGGACGGCGTCGACCTGCCGATGCTTCCCTACGACCGCGAATACGCCTACGACGAACAGGCCCGCCGGCTGGTGGTCGTGGAGTTTCAGCGGCGGTAGACGGCCTCCGCGGTCCTTGCGGCGGATCATCCACTCCGCTGCTCTCAACCGCTCGCAGCGAGGCACTGAGTTTTCAGACAGAGCCTTGCGGCATCCGCACCGCAGGATGCTCTCGCGAGTCGGCCGCAAGGCTCTATTTTCCCTGTGTTCTCAGGCGAGACGAGCTGTCGGTGACGCCGATCGCCTCGACGACGGTGCGGGTGCCCAGCGGCTTCTTGTTTTTGAAGGGGCCGTCGGCCGATCCCGGCGGCCAATCGTCGGCGTCGGCATACTGCCCTTCGTCGCCGTAGGCCTCTTGGAGCCTGGTGATTTCCGCCTTTAGTTCTGAAAAGAGCCGCTGCACCTCGGGTGTGGCCGCTTCGGACTCGTCGAAGAGCAGGTTGTGCTGCTCGGTGGGATCGCTGACGAGGTCGAAGAGTTCCCAGGCGTCCTTCTTCCAGTAGTGGATCAGCTTGTGGGTCGCCGTGCGGACGCCGTAGTGGGCCCGCGTGTTGTGGTGGCCCGGATCGTGGTAGTAGCGGTAGTAGACGCTCCTCCGCCAGTTGTCGGGCGTTGTGCCCGCCAAGAGCGGCAGGAGGCTCTCGCCCTGCATCGACTCGGGAATCGGCAGTCCGGCGAGGCCGAGGAACGTCGGGGCAAGGTCGATATTGGCCACGAAGGCATCCGGCTCGAGGCCGCGACCGATGCCCGGGCCGCGAGCGATCAGCGGCACCCGCAGGCCCGGCTCGTACATGAACCGCTTGTCGTAGAGTCCCAGGTCGCCGAGATACCAGCCGTTGTCGGAGGAATAGATGACGATCGTCTCGTCGGCGAGGCCGGCTTCGTCGAGGTGGTCGAGCAGTTTGCCGACGTTGTCATCGACTCCCTGCACGCAGGCGAGGTAGTCCTGCATGTACCGCTGGTACTTCCATTTCGTGAGGGCCTTCCCCTCGAGTCCGGGTGGCGGATCCTGCTTGAGATCCTTGTCGCTGAGGTCCCGATGGATCGTCTGGCGGTTTTCCGGGAGGGCGGCCGGGCGGGTGGCGTAGTCGTCCCAGAGGGTTTCGGGCTCGGGGATCACCGCGTCGGCAAACTTCGCCTTGTTCCGCTCATCCGGCTGCCAGCGGCGGTGGGGGGCCTTGTGGTGGAGCAAGAGAAAGAAAGGCTTGTCGGCGGGCCTGGTCTTGATGAACTCCACGCCAAGGTCGCCGATGATGTCGGTCACGTGACCTTCGATCTGCAGGCGGCTGCCGGGGGCGAGAAAGTGGGGGTTCCAGTAGTCGCCCTGGCCTGGCAGCACGATCCAGCGATCGAAGCCGGTCGGGTCGCTGCCAAGATGCCACTTGCCGACCATTCCGGTGTGGTAGCCCCCCGCCTGCAGTCGCTTGGCGACGGTGTCGCGGGAGCCGTCGAAGGCGTTGAAGACAGGCACGCCGTTGTGATGGGAATACTGCCCGGTCAGCAGCGTGGCCCGGCTGGGGGTGCAGATCGAGTTGGTCACGAATGAATTGGTGAAGCGAGCCCCCTCGGCGGCGAGCCGGTCGAGGTGGGGCGTGTGGTTGACCTTCGAACCGTAGGCCGAGATCGCATGCTCGGCATGGTCGTCGGAGAAGATGAAAATGATGTTGGGCCGGGACGGCTCGGCCGCGACCGCGGTGGGCATTGCGGCCACCGCGGCAAGCAGGATGGCGGCAAGCAGGGTGGGCGTCAGACAGAGGCCATGGATCGGTTTCATGTGGTCGCTCTCCCGGGCGTCGTGGAAGCCGCCGAGGCCGTCAAGTGCCGGCGTGCGTTGGCTGCGGCCGAGTCTAGCATGCGAGCGGTCGTCGCTGCTTGTGTGCGAGGCGGCGACGGCTTGGCCCGCACGTTTTTCCCAGCCCGTCCAAACCGTCCGAGGAGTCGCTGATTCCACTCCCGCTTTGCACAAACCCCTCCGGCAGCCAATTGACAGCGGCCGTCTCTCCCGGAACAGTTGTCAATGGGCCGGGCGAGCGGTCGATCGCGTCGGCCGCCGCGAAAATTCATCGAGCGAAAATTCATCGAGGGAGCACAAACGTGAGCGTGGAAACAGCAGAATCACACGGGACCGCGGTACTGAATGTCGACTCTCGGGAAGTGCTCGCCTGTGTCGAGGGGGCCGTGCCACCGGAATTGCACGTCACGGTCGATGCCGCCACCTCGCTCGATGAACTCGGCCTCGATTCCCTCACGCGGATGGACGTGGTCAACGCCGTCGAGGGTCGCTTCAACGTCCGCTTTCCCGAAGACTGGCTGTTTGACATCGAGACCTGCGGCGACCTGGTGGTGATGGTCGAGCGGGCCCGCCGCCTCGCCGGCTGAGCCGCCGGCCCTCGCACCGAGCCGCCTCGCGGTATACTCTCATTATTGCTGGAGGGTAAGCGAATTGGTGAGCGGCGACACTGGAAATGTCGTGCCGGGAAACCGGTTGTGGGTTCGAGTCCCATGCCCTCCGCTTCAGCTCGACGAGAGCGTGATTGCGTTCTCGATGATCCCGATGTGGGAGTAGGCCTGGGGGTGGTTGCCGAGAGTCCGGCCGAGCAGCGGATCGTATTCTTCCGGGTAGAGCCCCGTGCCGTCGGAGAGTTCGATCAGATTTTCAAACAGCTCGTCAGCCTCGTTGCGGCGGCCCGCCCGGCAGAGTGATTCGACCAGCCACGAGGCGCAGAGGAAAAAGCCCCCTTCCCGGCCCGGCAGGCCGTCGTCGGAGAGATACCGATAGACCGTCGGCCCGCACCGCAGGCCGCGATCGATCGCCTCGATCGTGCTGGTGAAGCGGGGATCGCTGCAGTCGACCAGGCCCGCCAGCCCGATCCAGAGGCTCGCCGCGTCGAGTTCGGCCGTGCCATAGGCGGCCGTGAAGGCTCCCACGCTCTCGTCCCAGGCGTTTTTCAGGATGTCGGCCGCGATCTGCTCCCGCAACGATTCCCAGGCGGGCCGGGGCCTGTCGAGAAACCGCTCCGAGATGCGGATCCCGCGGTCGACGGTGAGCCAGCACATCACCTTGGAGTGCACGTGGTGTCGCCGGGGCTTGCGGATCTCCCAGATGCCGTGGTCGGGCTCGTGCCAGCGGGCCTCCACCGCGTGGACCAACGCCTCGGCCAGCCTCCAGTGCTCGCTCGAGAGCGGTGCCTCGGCGAGCAGAAGCTGCCAGATCAGCTCCGCGATCGGGCCGAAGACGTCAAGCTGCACCTGGCCGCGGGCGGCGTTGCCCACCCGCACCGGGCGGCTGCCGGCGTAGCCTGCGAGTTCGGCGATCTCCGCCTCCGCGCCCACCTCGTGGCCGGTCACCGTATAAAGCGGCATCAGCCGGTCTGGAGAAATGGCCCGGTCGATCACGCCGAGCATCCAGTCGAGAAAGCCCATCGCCTCGGTGAAGGATCCGAGCTTGACCAGGGCGGTGGCCGACATCGCCGCGTCGCGGAGCCAGCAGTAGCGGTAGTCCCAGTTGCGAACGCCCCCGAGGTGCTCCGGCAGGCTCGTGGTCGCCGCGGCCAGGATTCCGCCGGTGGGACCGTAGCAGAGCCCCTTGAGCACAAGCGCGCTGCGGCGGACGAGCCGCGTCTCCCTGCGGGGCAACACCAGCCGGTCGGCCCACGATTCCCAGTAGGCCTTGGTCAGCCGGTATCGCTCCTCGAAGGAGATCGCCTGGTTCTCCCGCAGCGAGCCGGTGCCATACCGCAGCTCCAGCCGCAGCGGCTCTCCGCGAAGCACCACCCGGCCGACCGCCGTGTGGTGGGGGCCCTCCTCGTGGAGTTCCCATGCCACGCCCGGGGCCCGCAGCACGATCGGATCGATCGTGTCATCCACCTCGAGGCCGTCATCGCGAACCACCAGCCGGGTGCTCGTGCGGCCGAAGTCGAGCCGCGGGGCGAAGCTGATCGTGACCTCGCCGCGGCCCTCGATCGTGCGGAGCAGCTCGGTGCGGCCGGCACGCTGCGTCGGCTTGCCGGCGGAGCAGTCGAGGAAGTCGGTGACGGCGATCTTCGACCACTCCGTCCGCAGGACCAGCGAATTGCCGTCATACCGCATCGCCGGCGGTGATTCAGCCTCGCTGGGGGTGACGGTGAAGTGGCCGGCCGCCGGGCCGCCAAGCAGCTCTGCGAAGAGCGCCGGGCTGTCGGCCCGCGGGGCGCACATCCACACCAGCCGCCCGCCGGGCGCCACCAACGCCGGCACGCGACCGTCGGAGAGCATGGCATGCTCCTCGATCGGCACCGCATCGGCACCGGCCAGCCACCCCTGGCGTGCCCCGGCGAGCTGGGCGAGCCGACGGGCCACCTCGGTAGGGTCGGCAATCCGGTAGTTCGCCGCGGTCTCACCGCCGCCGACCTTGATCGCCACGTCGGGGCCTTGCATCCGCTGGAAGGCGTCCTCGTCGGTGATGTCGTCGCCGAGGTAGATCACGGCGCTGGCCCCCACGCGATGGCGGAGGGCGTCGACCGCGTCGCCCTTGGAGGTGTCGACCACCGCCAGCTCGAGCACCTTCTTGCCGCTTTTCACGCGGACGTCGTTCCAGGAGGCGGCCCCGTCCATCAGCTCCTGCACCGCTCGGTCGGCGACCGCCTCGGCCACGCTGCGGTAGTGGAAGGCCACCGAGGCGGGCTTGGCCTCAATGCGGAAGCCATCGTGGCCTTCGGCGATCCGCCGCATCTCGTCGATGACCCTCTGCCGCAGGCTGGCCTGCTCGACGGTGAGGGTTTGGGCGAAGTCCTGATCGAACTCGCTGCCGTGGCTGCCCACGAGCATCACCTGCCCGTCGAGGGTGCTCATGGCGGCCAAATCGGAGAGGGCCCTCCCCGAGATCACCGCCACATAGGTGCCCGCCAGCGAGGCCAGGCCCCGCAGGGCCACGAGCGATTCCCGCACCGGCCGGGCGTCGGCGGGGTTCTCGACGATCGGGGCGAGGGTGCCGTCGTAGTCGGTCGCCACCAGCAGGACCGGCGTCTTGGCCACGGCATCGATCGCCCGGTCGAGGTCCTCAGATGCCACCGCCGGATCACACCGAAGCGTCATGCAGTACCCTCCTTCATCGATGATGTCCCGCCGGTGAACGACATTCCCGAAGCGGAGTCGACGGCGCCGAGGAAGTCGTTGGCCCAGTCGAAGACCGTCCGGCGGCGGAGCCGCTGCCGCATGCTGCGGATCCGTCGGGCCTGCTCCGCTTTGGGCATGGCGATCGCCTGGGCGATGGCCCGTGCCATGCCGTCGATGTCGTGGGGATTGACGAGCACCGCCCGATCGAGCTCCCGCGAGGCGCCGGTGAACTCCGAGAGCACCAGCACCCCGGTATCGTTCTGGCGGCAGGCGATGTATTCCTTGGCCACGAGGTTCATGCCGTCGCGAAAGGGGGTGACGAGCATCACGTCGGCGGCGAGGTAGTTGGCCACCAGTTCCTCCGGCGGCAGGTTGCGGCGGAGGTAGTGGACCGGCACCTGGCCCACTTCGGCGTATTCACCGTTGATCTGTCCGACGAGCTTCTCCACCCGGCTGCGAACCTCGACATATTCATCGACGCTCTCCCGGGAGGGCACGCTGACCTGCACGAGCACGAGGTCGCTGACGGTGTGACGGCCGCTTTTGAGCAGTTCATCGAGGGCCCGCAGCCGCAGATCGATGCCCTTGGTGTAGTCGAGTCGATCGACCCCCAGCAGGATCGTGCGGTGATCTCCGAGTTCGGCCCGGATCTCCTCCGCCCGGTCCACGATCGCCGGGTCGGTGGAGAGCCGTTCAAACCGCTCGACATCGATCGAGATCGGAAACTCGCGGGCCTGCACGTGCCGCTGGCCGACCATGATCGCCTGCCCCACGCCCCGGTGGTTGGTGTAGCGGTTGACCAAGCGGATGAAGTTCTGAGCCCCGGCCCGGGTCTGGAAGCCGACCACGTCGGCTCCCAGCAGGCCCTCGAGGATTTGCTGCCGCCATGGCAGCTGGGCGAAAAGCTCGACCGGCGGAAAGGGGATGTGCAAAAAGAAGCCGATCCGCAGGTCCGGCCGCAGCTCCCGCAGCATGCCCGGCACAAGCTGGAGATGGTAGTCCTGCACGAGCACCCGAGCGTTCTCCGCGGCAAACTCGGCAGCCTTCTCGGCGAAGCGGCGATTCACCGCCACGTAAGGATTCCACCAGTGGCGATGGTAGTGGGGCGTCTGACAGGCATCGTGGTAGAGCGGCCAGAGGCTACTGTTGGAGAAGCCCTCGTAGTAGTTTTCCACCTCGTCGGCGGAGATCTCCAGCGGCACGTTGAAGAGCCCATCGTGGGCAAACGGCTTGGTCGCCGCCTCGCTGGAGCCGGCCCAGCCCACCCACACCCCGTGGTGTTCGCGGAGGATCGGCATCAGGGCCGAGACCAGGCCCCCGGGGCTCGTCTCCCAGGGGCTCTCCGGGCCGGAACGATGCACCGGGAGCCGATTCGCGACCACGACCAGGTCGCTCTGCTCACGTTGCGTCGTGTCGCTCATCTGTTTCCGCACTCGCTGCCTGTGGAAAAAGCCATCCCCGGCCCTTGCCCGGAATGGCGGGCGACCAACAGCCCTCATGGGCGACGCCCCAAAAATCCCGTGGGGCTCCGGGGGTCGCAGGTCGCCGCATCGTGCGGCGGCAGCCGTGTGCCACACGTTGCCCGCCGATGCACTGCAGGAGATTATGCAGAAAATAGCCCTGCCGCGGCGAAAACGCAATTCCGGCGGCGGCAGACCAGTTCCACAGTCAGCTCATGGGGACTTTTTAAGCAAGGATTTGCGAATTCGCCGATTCGCGGTTCGCGGAATTGTTTTTGTTGTGCCGAGCGACGAAGTTGTGTACAGTTTGTGAGAGTCAGGGGCGGGAATGAGTTTTCCCCTGCAGGAATCTGTTGACTGCGAAGTTCACCGAACGGCTTTCGCGCCGGGGAGTGGATCATGAAACCGCGAAACATGCCAACGGTGCGATTCATGCGATTCATGCGAGCCATGAATGCGGGAGTCGCGAGCGTCGCCGTTGCGGTGACCAGTCTGGTCGGACTCGCCGACGCTGCGGTGATCTCGGTCACCGACTCGTTTGCGGCTGCTTCGGCCCGGACGGGAAATGGTGCGCCGGTTTCGGTGACTGTCGCAGACTGGGGCTTGGACGGTGGGAACGCGGTTGTCGTGCTGTTCGGTGCGGAAAACTCCGATGGCGTGACGTCCGCCACGTTTGCCGGTGAGGCGATGACGACTGTCAACTCGTTCGATGGCGGCAACCACCTCGCTTCTTTTGCGTATCTCATTGATCCGCTCGCGTCGTCCGGGGATGTCGTGATCAATGCCAACAACTCTTCGGCTATCAGGCTCTCCAATGCCTACGCGGTCTTCTCATTGGCCAACGTCGGTGCATTCGCAGATTCCGACACGCGTACTTCAGCCGGCAGTCTGGGTTTCAGCACATCGCTCGACGGCGGCTACGTGCTGGCTGCCGCTGCAAACAACAATTGGCAGGGGCCTGCACCGGTGATTGGCGGGATTGCCGACGAAATCCTTTTTTCCCAACCTGTCGACGGGAATCAGTCGACAACCTTTGCCCACGGCGATGTGCCGACCGCCGGCACGTTCAGCATTCCTGTTTCAAATGGTCTGGCCGCCGCGGCCGTCGCGTTCGTCCCGGTGGTCTCTGTGCCTGAGCCCGGTTCGCTGGCGGCGCTGGCTGTTGCCGGCGTGTGCCTTCTTTGTCGCCGACCTCGCCGGTGAAGGTTTTCGCGGCGGCGGGCGGACGATTCACCGAATCATCCGCTCGATTGCCGTCAAGGGAATGCCGATCCAGCCGGGACGGTGGTCGAGTTCGTAGGCCAGCTCGTAGATCGCCTTGTCGAGGGTGTGGATCGCAAGCAGCTGCGAGGCTTCGGCGGCATCAGGCCAGAAATTGCCGCCGTCAGCCTCCTCCCGGTAGGCTTGCAAAAACGCCTCGCCGAGTCGCGCCGCCGCCACCGCCACCGCCTCGGCCGGCTGCCGCGGGGCCAGGGCCACGTTCGCGAGGTAGTCGAAGGAGCGGAGCATGCCGGCGATGTCCTTGGCCGGCGACTGCTTCTCGCGGCGTGCCGCCAGCGGCCGGGAGGGCTCCCCCTCGAAGTCGATCACCAGCAGCCGGCCACCGCCCACGAGCAGCTGGCCGAGATGGTAGTCGCCGTGCACGCGAATTCTCGGGCTCAGCCAGCGTCGGCCGGCCAGCGTGTTGAGCGTTTCCAGCAGCCGGCCACGATCGGCGAGCAGCCGCCCGATCCGCGGCCGGATCGCCTCTGGCAGCTGGTCGGCGGCGGCTGTGAGTTTCGCGAGGACCTCTGTCGCGTGGGCGAGCATCGCCCCGCCGGCACGATCCGCGGCTTCGCTCGTCCAGGGCTCGGCCGCGAAGGCCGCAAGATCGGGCCGCGATGTGAGCACGCGGTGCATCCGGGCGGTCGTGCGGCCGGTGGCCGCGGCGAGGTCGAGGCTTTCCCGCCAGCCGGCAGTCTCGCCGGCATCCGCCGCCAGCCGGGTCACGAGGCGATCCCAGAGGCCCGTCATGCCTTCGGCAAGTTCATGGACAGTGGCCATCACCGCCGGCGGCTGCCCGCCATGGGCCCAGGCCACCGAGCCGACCAGTCGCGGCGTTTCGCGCCAGCCTGACTCGCGGAAAAACATCCCCAGTTCGACCTCCGGCTGGATCCCCTCGCGGATTCGACGCAGGAGCTTGACGACCACCGCTGCCGGCCCGCCGTCGAGCGGTCGCACCAAGACCGAGGTGTTGGAAGCGTCGCCTCCGGCTGCGACCACGTCGAGAGCGGGCTCGTGCCCGCCCGCTGCCGCCGGCTCGGCCGCATCCTCCCCCGCCGCCATCCCCAGCAGCATGCCGCGGTCGCTGTGCAGGCTGAGGCCCGCTGCCGCCGCCCGGGCAAGCCATCCGGCCAGCCGGGGGTCGACCGCCGCATCGACCGGGCCGGCAGACGTCCATCGCACCGGCACGCTGTAGCGGGCCGCCTCGCCGCCGGGAACACCTGGAATATCGATCCGCACGACCGCCAGTTCCAGCGGCTCGTCGGCTCGTTCGGCGAGCCAGACCCGGCCTTCGATCGTCACCTGCTCGCCGGAGCGTCCGTCGCCGGCATACCAGCGGGCCTCGGGCAGCCAGCCGGCCACCGCGTGAGCCAGCCGCTCATCGCTCGCGGCGGTCACGAGGCCTCCCTTGCCGCCGCCGGCGTGACGGGCGTGAGCCGGTAGATCACCGCGGGCCGGTCCTCGGCGAGAGTGACTTCAACAGGCCCCGCCGGCCATGTGACCGGCCGGCCGCACTCCCCGGATCCGTCGGCCGCGAGCAGCTCGCAGGCCTGCAGCGGCTGTGAATCATCCAGCCCCAGCAGCCGGCGGTCGAGCTCGAGCAGGCCGCTGCGGGGCTCGTTCGGATCGAGACTGACCACCACCACCAGTCGGCTGCCGCTCGCCCTGTCGAAGCGGCTCCAGGCGAGCAGCTGCGGCTCCCCGCGCCCCTCGGTCCCCCCCGGGGGGGGGGGCGGCCCCC
>CAZRKH010000086.1:0-18874 GCA_964600785.1 uncultured Chitinophagaceae bacterium | reverse complement strand
CAGGATGCCAGCCGCCTGGCCAGCCGCCCGACACGCCGCCGGGGCAGGATGGCCCGCTCGGCGCGGACAACCAGCGGCGCGACCGGCCTCCAGCCATCGGGCCCAGTCTGCTAGCGGCGGATCCAGGGGGGCGGGTAGGCCTGCATTTGCTGGGCGGCCGCCTGCTGAATCCGCTGCTTCGTGGCGGCCCACTTCTCGGCGAGTGCCGCGTCACCGGCAGCGGCGAGCCCAAGCAGGATGGTGATCCCGTAGGTCAACACGTTGGGCCAGAGCGTCGGCCCGTAAAACTTCAGGGCCGTCCCGAACGATTTTTTGAACTTCGGGCCGAACATCCCCAGCTTCACGCTCCAGATCTCGTCGAGTACGAGATGCGTGAGAAAGCCGACCACCACGGCGCTGGCCATGAAGTAGCGGCAAAGCGGGTCCTCGGAACCGAAGGCGAGAAACGTGATCTGGCCTGCGATCAGCGCCGCCGGGAGGCTGTGGAACATCCCCCGATGGATTGCGAAATTCTTGATCAGTCTGGTTACGCCGAAGCGGATCGCGAGGTAGGCTGCTGCCCCGACGAGGATCATCGCCTCCATCGGGATCCCTGCCGGTTCGAGGCGATGCACGAGCATCAGCGGCACCACCGCCGCAGCGAAGGCGACGCTCTCGCGCAGGGGGATGCCGGGGCCGCTGTCGAGGTCGGGCATCATGCCGGCCACCGAGCACATGCCCGAGGCGAGCACGCAGGTCATCGGTGGCAGGTCACCGACGTACCAGGCGGCGGCACCGTAGCCGGCACCGATGATCGAGGAACCGGTGATATGGATGCGGAACCCAGGCACGAAGCGTTTCCCAGGCCAAGGGGGTAAGGCAACGCAAAACCACTGCTTGCGACTAGGGAATCCATCGGCAGTTGCCGGCGGCGACTCGCGGTGGCGGGCCGTGCCTTGTCCACGCTCCCACCGCGGCCCGCTTCTGCCCCTCCTTGCCAAATCCCCTGCCTTGCCCCGTTCCGCCGGCTTGCGGGCTTCAGGGGGTATGCGTTGGCTGGGGTGTTTGCGAAGCCGGCGGGAGGTGTGCTTGTTTTGCTGGTGGCCCGGCGTGGGAAAGGTGTGCGGCGGCGGAACTGGCCTCGCGTCGGGGCCTTGCCGGATCCTACACTCCGCCGCCGAATTGCGATTCGAAATCCCTGCTTCGGCGGGCTGAATCCATTTTTGCCGTCACGCTTCCGCAGCCTTCGGAGAGAGACATCGTGGCCATTGACGGGTATGACCTGGTGATGCTTGGCATCCTGTTGACTGCAGCTGTGTTGGGCTATTTCAAGGGTATTGTCTGGCAGCTGGCCTGGATTGCGGGAATCGCCGTGAGTTCCTTCGCGGCCCTGCGGTTTGCACCGTCTCTGGCCCCGTTCTTCGGAGAGCAGGCTCCCTGGAACCGGCTGCTGGCGATGCTCGCGGTCTATGCCGCCTCGTCAATCGCCGTATGGCTGGTGTTTCGCGTGATCTCGGGGCTGATCGACGCGATTCATCTCTCCGCCTTCGACCACCAACTCGGCCTGCTCTTCGGGGCGGCCAAAGGCGCGCTTTTGTGTGTTGTGGTGACGTTTTTCGCCGTCACGCTCGCGCCGGCCTACCGCGATCAGATTGTGACCAGCCGCAGCGGCAAGATCGTGGCCGAGCTCCTCGTGCGGGCCGACGTGTACCTGCCCAAAGACATTCACGACACCGTCGAACCCTACCTGAAGCGGTTTGAGAACCAGATGACCGCCCCCCCGGGCCAGGCTGATCCTCCCGCGGCAGCCACCGCCACCGGATCGCCCGCAGCCGGGCTCTGGGAAGGGGTTCGCGAGGCAGCCGGCTGGGCGGCCGCGGAGCAGGGGGGGCAAGGCGGAAGCGGCGTGCAGCGGGCGGGCGGTCCGCTGCCGAGCGGCTCGAGCTGGTTCGCATCGCCGCAGGCCGGCGAGCAGCCGGCGACCGGCGGCGGCTATCCGGTCGGCGCGCAGTCACCGCTGCGGTGACACGCTCGCTGGTTTGTGAAGCAGGGCGGTGCCGAGCCGTCGCAGGCTGTGGGACTCGTCTGCTGCGGCAGGGCCGCGACGACATGAAGAGCAAGAAAGCGGTTTTTCCCGGGAAAAAGAGGGCCGCAAACGGACATAAGAGACATTATCGGACGTTGGGGGGAGGGGGGTTTCGCGGCCAAAGCAGTCGGGAATCGATAACCGCGAATTCGAAAGCGATTGATCACGCCGGGGGCGTAGCCTGAGTCAGTGCGGCGGGCATGGCTGAGGGCCACCAGCGTGTCGAGGATTGCTTTCGACCACCTGCCCCATGCGGCGGAACTTTTCGTACCGCTGGCTGACCAGTTCAGCGGCCGGGCGGCCGACCAGCTCCCGCAGCGACCGCACGAGATAGCTCTTGAGCCTGATCGCCATCTGCCGCGGATCACGGTGGGCTCCGCCCGGCGGCTCCTCGATCACCGCATCGACGACCCCCAGCCTGGTCAGATCGCCCGACCGCATCCGCAAGGCCCTGGCGGCGTCCGCCTTGTACTCGGCGCTTTTCCAGAGAATTCCCGCACAGCCCTCCGGGCTGATCACGCTGTAGTAGGCATGCTCGAGAACCGCCACCCGGTCGCCCACGCCGATTCCCAGAGCCCCTCCGGAGCCGCCCTCGCCGATCACCACGCACACGATCGGCACCTGCAGAGAGGCCATCAGGAACATGCTCTCGGCGATCACCTGGGCCTGGCCGCGTTCCTCGGCTCCCACGCCCGGATAGGCCCCCGGTGTGTCGATCAGGCAGATCACCGGCAGGCCGTATTTCGCCGCCAGCCGCATCTTGCCCATCGCCTTGCGGTAGCCCTCCGGATGGGCACACCCGAAGTGGCAGGCCTGCCGCTCGGCGAGCGTCTTGCCCTTCTGGTGCCCGATCACGAGCACCCGGTGTTGGTCGAGCTTGGCAAAGCCGGTGAGCATCGCCGGGTCGTCCCGAAACGACTTGTCTCCGTGGAGTTCCACGAACTCGTCAAAGACAAGATCGAGGTAGTCGCTGGTCTTGGGCCGATCGGGATGACGGGCGACCTCGACGGTCTGCCAGGGGTCGAGATTCCCGAAGACCCGCTTCTGGACCTCCACCACCTCCCGCTTGAGCCGCCGCAGTTCCTCCTGGCCGGCGGTCCCCACCGGAGCCGCCTCGAGTTCGGCGATGCGGTCTTCAATTTCGTAAATCGGCCGCTCCAGTGAGAGCCGGTGGAGTCCCTGGGGCATGGGTGGGTCGATCCTCGGGGCAGGTGGCGTGACCTGGCGGAGTGCGTAGAAAAACCGTTGTCTCCGCTGCCGCAGCCGGCGTCAACGGAAAAATCGCGTCTGCGGCGTGAGGAAAGAACAGCCCGCGGCGGTCAGGCCGTGGCGGCCCGTTCGAACAGCCGCACCGAGCGGAGAGCGTCGAGCACCTGCTTCATCGAGGCCGGCCGCTCGGAGGCTTTCTTGGCCAGCATCTGCTTGAGCAGCTTCGACATCGAGGTTGTGACGTTGTTGTTGAACTTCTCCACCGGAGGCGGCGGCGTCGAGAGGTGCCGATTGAGCAGGTCGTTGGTGTCGGTCGCCTGGAACGGCGGGCGGCCGCAGAGCAGCTCGTAGGCCATGCAGCCGAAGGAGTAGACATCGGCCTGCGGGCCGACCGGCCTGCCCCGAATCTGCTCGGGAGCCATGTAGCTCGGCGAGCCCTGCACCGGCCCGCGGCCGCCCAAAAGTCGGCCCACCACCCCCGAGGCCCTCGTGGCAATCGCCAGATCGATCAGCTTCACCCGGCCGTCTTCGGCGGCGAGCACGTTGTCGGGTTTGAGGTCGCGGTGCACCCAGCCGCGGGCATGTACATGGGCCACGGCCAGGGCAGTCTCGTTGAGGATGCGCGGCAGCCTGGCGGCGATCGGGTCGATCCCCCCGGCGATCTGCTGCTTGAGATTGGGATGGGGAAACAGCTCCATCACCAGCAGCGGCGAGCGGTCGATCAGCTCGAAGCGATCGATGCGGATCACCCCGGGATGCGACATCGAGCGGGCCACCTTCAGTTCGTGCTCGAGCAGCTTTCGCTGGGCGGGGTCGTCGGCTGCGGCAGCGACGACAAACTTCACCGCCACCCGCTTCCGCGTCGTGCCGTCCACAGCCGACCAGATCTGGCAGTGGCGGCCGATGCCGATCTTCTCTTCAAGTTCAAGCGGGCCGAGCCGGCGGGTGGATTGTGCCATCGAGCGGATGCGGCTGCGGGAACGAGCCGTGCAAAGTGGGCTGCGTGGGCTGCGAAGGTATCAGGAATCGGGTTGTGACCGCGGCGAAGTGTCTGTCAGCCTGATCGACAACAGCACCAGTCCCTGCGGCGGTGCCGTCGGGCCGGCGGCTGGCCGGTGCCGGGCCTCGAGCACCTCGCCGACCCATGTCAGCGGACGTCGCCCGCGGCCGACCATCGCGAGCGTGCCCGCGATGATCCGCACCATATTGTAGAGAAAACCGTCGCCCTCGACCTCGATGTGCAGTTCCCCGCCGGCGGCCTCGGGGGAGTCCCGCCGCGTTACCGTGAGCGAATGGATCGTGCGGACCTTCGAAAGCCGCTGCGATGGGCTCGCCTCGAAACTCGAGAAGTCGTGCCTGCCGACGAGGCATCCGGCGGCCGAGAGCATCGCGGTGGCGTCGAGCCGCGTCGGCTGCCGCCAGACGAACCGCCGATCGAGCACCGGCCGCACCGCGGCGTCGTGGATCCGGTAGCGGTATCGCTTGTGCGTCGCGGCGGTGACCGGATCGAAGTCATCCGCCGCCCGCCAGGCCTCGAGCACGGCGATGTCCTTCGGGAGCCGGGCGTTGATCGCTGCGAGCCACTCGCCGGGCTCGAGCCGGGCCGCGGTGTCGAAGGCGGCCACCTGTCCCACCGCGTGCACGCCGGCGTCGGTGCGGCTCGAGCCACGCGGGCTGTCGGCGGCGGGGTCGATCGAGCGGATCGCGTCGGCCAAGGCCCCCTGCACCGTCGGGCGATTCGGCTGCACCTGCCAGCCGGAATACCGGGTGCCCTCGTAGGCCAGCCGCAGGCCGATGCGGCTCATCGGGCGAGTGCCTCGGCGATCTGGACCGCGTTGGTGGCGGCACCCTTGCGGAGATTGTCGCAGACGCACCACATGGCGATCCCGTTCTCGCAGGAGTCGTCCTCGCGGATGCGGCCCACGATCACCTCATCGCGGCCCTCGGCGGCGCGGGGCGTGGGGTAGCTGCCGGCAGCGAGGTCGTCGTGGACGACGATTCCGGGTGCCTCGGCAAGCAGCCGGCGGGCCTCCTCGGCGGTGAGCTTGCGATGGGTCTCGACAAGGATCGATTCGCTGTGGGCGGTGACCACCGGCACGCGGACGCAGGTGGCGAGAATCCCGATCGAGTCGTCGCCGAGGATCTTGCGGGTTTCGAGCACCATCTTCATCTCCTCGCTGGTGCTCCCCCGGTCCCGCGGCGAGCCGATCTGGGGGATCAGGTTGCCCACGATCGGGTGGGGAAACACGCTGCGAGGCTCCGGATCCCCGCTGAGCACCGCCCGCATCCCCTCGAGCAGTTCGCGGGAGGCCGCCAGGCCCGCCCCGCTGACCGCCTGGTAGGTGCTGACCACCACCCGCCGCACGCCGGCGGCATCGTGCAGCGGCTTGAGAGCCATCACCATCTGCGTGGTCGAACAATTGGGGCTGGCGATGATCCCGCGGTGGTCGGCGATCGCCTCCGGGTTGACCTCGGGAATCACCAGCGGCACGCCTTGTTGCATGCGGAACGCGGCGCTCTCGTCGACCACCACCGCCCCCCGCTCGACAGCCTGCGGGACGAACTCGCGGGCCACCTCGTCGGGGGTGCTGCCGATCGCGATGTCGACACCTTCAAAGGCCTCCGGCGTGGTCACTTCGACGTCGAATCGGCCGCCGCCGATCTCCAGCGGCCGGCCGGCAGAGCGACTCGAAGCGAGCAGCTTCACGCGGCGGGCCGGGAACTGTCGCTCCAAAAGCAGACTCACGATGATGCGACCGACAGCTCCGGTCGCTCCGACGACGGCGATCGTGTCAACCACTGAGAATCACTCCTGCTGTGCGGGACGAGGTGTCAGGTAGCGGCCCTGCAAGTGGCCGCCGCCATGCTGTCAGACCGTATCGCGGCGGTGCCGCTGAGTCCACCGTCGCCAGGTGGTTGCCGGCACGAAGGCGGCGTTGGCCGTGATCATCGCCAGGCCGAACTCCATCATCCCCATCGCCAGCCCGATCCCCAGGTGCACCGCCACCGCCATCCCGATCGCCCAGGGTCGCGTCAGTCTCGGCCAGATGATCGCGGCGTAGCCCACCTCCCAGAAGAGCGTCGCCAGGGTGATCGCATTGATCAGCAGCGGGAAGGCGGCCAGCCAAGTGAGATCGAGCGTGCGATACTGGGCATTGGCCAGCGAACCCCACAACGCCATGCCATCCCACCAGCTCGCCCCCAGCAGCTTGCCGCAGCCGGAGAAGAAGTAGACCACGCAGAGGTGCACCTGCAGCAGCCGAAGGGCGAGGTTGGCCGAGACCGAAGGGCCCGCGGCATCGCCCGCCGCCAGGCCGGTTCGAATCCTGCGGTCGAGCGAGAGGCAGCTGCCGGCGGGGCCCACCGCCACGCTGATCATCAGCATGCCGAGGATGTCGTCGAGACCGAAGACATTCAGCGGTGCACGGTTGGCGGCACTCACCAGCCCGGCCAGGGCAATCACCGCTGCGAGCCTCGTGGCCAGCCCCAGCGCCGTGGCCACCGCGGCAAGCAGCGTGAGGATCCCCAGGGCCATCCGCACCGCCGGGCTGCCGGCCGCGAAATACCAGCTCCACTGCCAAGGCTGGTCGTTCATCCGCCAGGTCTCATGGGCGGGCAGCCAGCCAGCCGGCCCGAAGAAGGCCTCGAAGTCGAGGAGCCACACGAAGCTCGACCAGGCCAGCAGGCATCCTGTGGCGATGCGGATCAATGCCAGCGGCAGAGGGTCGGCCGGCGTGAACCAGAACCGGTTCCAGGCCGCGACCCAGCCCCCCTGCCCCGCCGCCGGCAGCGTTCCCGCGACGGTGGATACAAGCGGGCTGTTCATCGCGGCGAGCCTCCCCCAGGGAGGGTGGGGCGGTCGCTTTCGACCTGCACGGCAAAGGTGCCCAGCGGGATCACCAGGTCATCACCAAGATACTCCCCGCCCTCCCCTGCCCGCTTGGCTTCGAGCATGTCGGCCGGCGTGGGCAGGTCGTGCTCGACGAGGTCGATCGAAGCGGTCAGCCCATCGTGTCGCCGCAGCAGCTCGCCGGCGATGGCCCGCACCAGCGGCAGCCAGTCCCGCTTCGCTTCGCGGCGGATCTGTGCGGGGGCATCGGGGGGTGGCACGAGGGCGGCAAGCTTCTCGGGGATCATGAAGCGGCGGTGGTAGAGCAGCCGCGGACGGTCGCGGTCGGCGTCGGGAATCGATCCCTCCACGATCCCGCCGTCGCGCTGGATTACCGCGAAGCGGAGGGAATGGCCAGGCCCCGGATCGGGCGCGAAGAAGCGGTAGCCGTGGCCGAGATAGAGCAGGCCCACGTAGGGCCGGAAGGGCTGGATCGCCCGGTTGGCAAGCAGGCTCGCCGGTGGCGGGCCGGCCAGCGGCGGCAGGATCACGCCAAGCAGATGCAGCACAATCGCCAGTGAGGCGACCGCTCGCACCGCGGCCGGCCAGCCGGCCGGCGAATCAGTCGTCTCGATTTCCCGCGGGATTTCCCTTGGCATACCCAGGAAATCTACCCCGCGGGGACCGCGCACGAAAATCCCCCGCGGAGCCTTGGGCGTCTCCGCGGGGGAATTCGATCAGCTCACGTTTCTGTGTCGATCAGGTCGCCCGGGCCCTCATTCGCCCGGAGGTTCCTGCGAAGTCTGCACGACACCTTTCGTTTACAAAGCCGCGGTCGACCCGACGGGAGCCTGGCCGCCGGAGACGATCAGGTCGTCCCCGGTGGGAGTCAGCTCCAGTTCGAGGCTGTCACCGGCGGCGAGGTCGACGACCTTCGAGGCCTCCACGAGGCGGCCATCGACCGTCGCCGAAACGCGGATTTCGTACCCGCTCCACGACTCGCCCCGCGGCAGGGCCGTGGTCTCAAAGACCCGCCGGGCACCCGCCATGCGGGTCTCGTTGCCGGCGAGCCAGACCTTCGCGTCGGCCGGGACGTTGAGGGTCAGCGACGTCATGACGGCCGACGTCATGTCGGCCCCATTGTCATGAGCATCAGCGGAGACGACCGTCTCGGCCGCGGTGTCGAGGAACGAGATCGAAGAGATCTCACCCGCCACGAGCGACACGACACGGGTGGTGTCGGCCTGACCGCTGCCGGCAGCCATCCGCACCACGAACTCGTACTGCTTGCCGGCCTCGAGCCCGCGGGAGACGTAGCGTCGCAGTGAACCAGTCGCCGAGGTGCGGCTGCCGTTGACGAAGACCTTCGCCGACTCCGGCAGTTCCACCACGATCATCGCTGCATCGGCTGGAAGCCGCATCGTCGTCGGCGTCTCGGCGGCAGCGGGGACGTCGATTGCCTCGGCACCGTCGCCACCGGCCTCAACCGGCTGGTCGTCGATCACGCGATACGACTCGACACTCTCCTGCATCGGCACGTAGGCCGGCGTGGAATACCCGCCGTAGGAACCGTAGGAGCCGCCCGACGAGCCGCCTGAGGAGCCGCCGCTCGAGCCGTGGCTGCCGCCAGAAGAACCGTGCGAGCCGCCCGAGGAGCCGTGGCTGGAGTGCCGACTCGCCCGCCGCATCTCACGACGGTGGTACCGCCACTCACGGCGGGTCATGCCATGCGAGCCGTGGCTGCTGTACGAGCCGCCGGAGGATCCGTAGGAGCCGCCCGACGAGCCGCCCGACGAGCCGTAGGAGCCACCCGAGGATCCATAAGATCCGCCAGAGGAGCCGCCAGACGAGCCTCCAGAAGAACCACCTGATGAGCCGTGATAGCGATGGTGCCAGCCGGCGGAGGCCTCGCAGGCCATCGCCGCGACGACGAGAACCGCGACAAGCCCGGCGAGGCGTGACGCGGAGAGGGATGCATGACGAATCATGGACATGTCTTTCTTTGAAGGGTCTGGGAAAGGGTCTGGGACTTCGTGAAACCGAAAAGAAACGCGAGCAATGGCAAAGATAGTTGGTGGTTTTGGTAAATCAAGAAGAATGGGGTGATTTTGCGGCCCCCGCGTGTCTGGGCGATGCAGCCGTCGTAGAGCCGCCGCCGGGACACGCGTTTTTGCCTCAAAACAGGCGTTTTTGCGTGTCTGCGGGCAGTCGCAGCAGGGTTCACCGCGGCTCTGAGCGGATCGCCACGTCGTCGACTTCCCAACTGCCGGTGGCCCCCTGCAGCCCGACTTGGATGATCGCCTCACGGGCCCAAGGCGGCACCGCGATCTCGCCGTGCACCCGTCGCCAGCCGTAGCTGCCGACCCAGCCGCCGAAGCTGTCCCTCGAGGAGCGGGCACGCGTGGCGTTGTAAAACCGGACCACCACCGAGGGCGTCTGTGGGCCACGGCCGGCGAGGATTCCCTCGCCGCGGATCGCCAGCGAGACTGTCAGCCGGCGGACCTTGTGCCCATCGACCGGAAAGCCCTGGAAGAGGTGGGCCGGCCGGCCGAGGTCGCGATTGACGAGTCTCGCCACCCACCGCCCCTCGGCCGCGTCCGCCGCTTCGAACCGCTGCATCTGCCGGCCGTAGTACCAGGCGGCGGGAACCGTCGGATCGCCGAGCGGTTCCTCGAAGCCGCCATTGTTCAGCGCAGGCCGTGTGCCGTCAGGCTGGACCTCACGCTCCCCCTCGGCGCGGCCGGTCATCGGCACAAAGAGGCTTGGCACCAGCGGTTCGCGGACCATCCGCCCACCCCGCTTGGTCAGGAGCACGAGTGTCTGGTCGTAGCGTTCACCGACAGGAATCACCATCCGTCCGCCTTCGGCGAGCTGCTCGACCAACGGCTCCGGCACGTCCTCAGGAGAGCAGGTGACGATGATCTTGTCGAAAGGGGCATGCTCGGGCCAGCCACGGAAGCCGTCCCCGATCGTGGTCACCACGTTCTCGTAGCCGAGCCGTCGCAGCGTTGCGGCCGCCCTGCGGCCGAGCGGCTCGTGGATCTCGATCGAGTAGACCGTCTTCACCAGGGGTGCGAGCACCGCCGCCTGGTAGCCGCTGCCCGTGCCGACCTCGAGCACCCGATCGGTCGCCCGCGGCTGGAGCTGCTCGGTCATGTAGGCGACCACGAAAATTCCGGAGATCGTCTGTGACTCACCGATCGGCAGGGCCATGTCGACGTAGGCCAGCCGACGCTGCTGTGGCGGGACGAACTCGTGCCGCCGCGTGGTTCGCATGCTCTCGAGCACGCGGGGATCGCGAATCCCGCCCTCGATGAGCACCTCGCGGACCATCCGCTCGCGGGCGGCGATGAAGGGGTCGGGGTCGGTGGCCATCGCCGGGGAGGCCGTCGACAGGAGGGCCGTCGACAGGAGGGCCGTCGACAGAAGGGCCGTCGACAGGAGGGCCGTCGACAGGAGGGCTTCAACGCCCTTCGATGCCCAGCAATTCGATCTCGAAGATGAGGACTTCATTGGGCTCGATCACCGGTGGATCACCCGCGTCGCCATAGGCGAGTTCGGGAGGCACGTAGAGCTTCCATTTCGAGCCGACCCGCATCATCGGCAGCGCCTCCTGCCAGGCCGGCACCACGCCCCGCAGCGGGAAGGTCGCCGGCTCCCCCTGCGGATCGGTCGCATCGAACCGACTCCCGTCGATGTGGGTGCCGACATAGCGGGTCGTGACCGTGTCATCGATCGTCGGTCGCGGGCCGTCTCCTTCGCGAACGACCTCCACCTGCAGGCCGCTGGGCAGACTGCGGACCGAGTTGCGGGCGGCATTCTGACGGAGGAAGGCGGTGCCTGCAGCCCGGTTGCGACGGGCCGCGTCGGCAAGCTTGGCCAGCCGTTCCCGTTCAAGCTTCCGCATCTGTCGCTCGAAGCTGTCGAGGGCGCCGGCGAGTTTCTCCTCGGCAACCAACGGACGGGCATCGAGCACGCCGTCGGCAAGTCCCCTCGCCAGGGCTGCTGGATCGACCTCGGTGCCCTGAGTCTTGAAGTCGGCAAGAATGCTGCGACCGATCCGCAGGCCCAGGGCGTAGCCGAGCAGCCCCTCGGGCGTCGCGAGCCCGGCAAGGTCATCGGCCTGCGGCGGCGGCTCCTCGCCCGGCGGCGGGATGAGCGCCGGTGCCGGCCCGCCCTGGCCCGGCTCGGCGGCACGCGGCTGTGAACTGGCCGCGGCCGACACGGCGATCGCCACCGCGAGGGCATGCCGGGAAATCCCGGTGAGCGGCCGTGACGGGCGGTGAATTCGCATCACCCGATTCTACCGGTAGGTGGCCGTCGGTGAGCAACGCCGCTTTGCCGGCGGCCGCCGCGGCGGTGAGAGTTCAGCAGACTGTGGAACAAGTCTGCCGCCGCAGGACGCGATCGGCGACCCCCCAAAACCTCGGCTTTTTGGGGAGTCGCTGAAGTGGACTTTGTTTGCCCGCGTCCGCGGGCAACGGGGCCACGGAGGGCTTTTTCCACAGGCATTCAGGGAGCGAGTCGGCCGCGAGTCAGCTCGAGGAACGCGGTTTCCAGGTCGACCTCGTGGGGCCGCACCGAGCGGACGGCCTCACCTGCGGCCACGAGCCGGGACACCAGCGGGGCATGGTCTTCCACCCCTTCGGCCAGCGTGACCACCACTTCGCCCCCTTTGACCTCGACGTGTGCCACTTCCCCGGCGGCCTCGAGAATCGCCGCGGCTGCCTGGGGCGGGCCGGCGACCTCGATCCGCACCAGCGGCCGGCCCCGCACCCGCGAGAGCAGTTCCGCGACCTCGCCGCAGGCCAGCAGCCGGCCATGCTCGATGATACCGACGCGGTTGCAGATGTCGGCGAGCTCCGGAAGGATGTGGCTGGAGACAAGGATTGTTTTGCCAAGGTCCCGCAGTCGCCGCAGGAGGGCCCGCATCTCGATGCGGGCCCTGGGATCGAGCCCGCTGGCCGGCTCGTCGAGCAGGAGCACCTGCGGGTCGTGCAGCAAGACACGAGCGAGGCCCAGCCGCTGCGTCATCCCCCGGGAGAGGCTGGTGACCAGCTCGTCCCGCTTCACGGCGAGGTCGACCACTTCCAGGCATCGCTCGGCGGTCTGTCGCCGTCGTGGTCCGTCGATACGGTAGGCCGCGGCGAAGAACTCGAGGTATTCAATCACCCGCATGTCTTCGTAGACGCCGAAGACGTCGGGCATGTAGCCGATCAGACGACGGATCTCGCGAGGATGGGTGTAGATCGAGTGGCCGCAGACGTAGGCCTCGCCCCAGCTCGGGGCCAGGAGCGTGGCGAGGATTCGAATCGTGGTCGTCTTGCCGGCGCCGTTGGGCCCGATGAAGCCGAACAGGTCGCCCTGCTCGAGCTTCAAGTCGAGGCCCTCGAGGGCCGTGAAGTCGCCGTACTTTTTTGTGAGGTCGATCGTCTCGATCATCGTGGCTCGGCTCCCAGTTCCCGGCCCAGCGGCAGCACGATTCTCCACAGGCTGCCGCCGCCGGCTGACGGGAGTTTCTCTCCCGTCGAGGAGCTCGGTGTCCAGCGGACCGCCGCCGGGCCCCGGCCGACGAGCACCGCCAGCCGGCCCTCGAGCAGCCGCGAGAGGTCAAAGCGTGCCAGCCGGCCGGCGGCGAGGGCCGTGAACGATTCACCCCCCGCAGCCTCGTGGAACCCGGCCACCTCGAGAATCCTCCAGGGATCGCGGGAGTGTTCGTCGTAGCGGACCGCCCGGTCGCGGTCTCCGGCGGAGGAGCGGCGGGTGATCGCGGCGGCGAGCGACCGCGGACCGCGTGCGGCGGGGTCGAACCGCTCGCCGGGGGCCAGTCTGCCCAGGTCGTAGAGCCAGCCGGCCTGAACGAGGATGCAGTCGTCCAGCGGCACATCGAGCCGGCTCTCGATCGAACCACGCAGCGTGCCGTCGGCCGAGCGGTCGAGCCGGCCGGCCAAGGGCAGCGGTCCGTCGGAGCGGCCGAACCAGCGGGCCTCCCAGAGACAGCTTGTGGCTGCGGCCAGCGGGATTGCTTCGAGTGCCGCCAGCGATTGCCCATACCGGTAGGGGCCGGCCGCGAGCGAAGGATGCGGGAGAATCGCGTCGGGCCCGCCGAAGTTGCGTCCCGTGGCTGCCATCCAGGAGATGATCGGTCGCGTCGAGGCAAGGCCGGTCGCCGCGGTCAGGTCGATCTCGGCGTTGGCCGGTGACCAAAGGCCGGCCACCGAGAGCCCGCGGGCGTCGCCGGAGAAGAGATCGATGTCGACCAGTCCGGCCCGGGAGGCCTGCCAACGGTCTCCCTTCCAGGCCCGGGCGAAGCCTGCGGCAAGGCCCGTGAAGATCAGAATCAACCCCGGGAGCACCAGCCATGCCCCGCGGCCGGAAAGGCCGCCCCGCGTCGTGAGCCACCAAGAGAGCGGATAGAGCGAGGCCACGCAGCCGCCGCCCAGCAGCGCCACCAGCCCGAAGGGCACCGCCGCCACGCCCTCGAAGCGATCGACCGCCCGCTTGAGCTGGCCGTCGAGGTCGAGTCGCTCCCGTCGCACCTCGCCGCTGCGACCGCCGCGGCCAGGCTCTCGATCGAGCAGTTCCAAAAGCAGCGTGTCGGTGCCCGGCCAGGAGCGAAACGGCTCGCCGTCGAGGTCGAGCCCCGCCCAGGCGATCTGGCCGAAGCCGTGGGGCGTGCGGGTGGCCAGTGGCAGGTCGGTCGCGTCGGGGCCGGCAGCAAGCAGCACCACTCCTGCGAAACTTTCCGGATCGATCACAAGCGACGGCACATCAAACGCCCCGCCGCTGCGGCCCAGCGGCCGGGAGGCACGGGCGAAGGTCTCCACCGACGCGGTGCGGCGAAGCGGCACGAAGCGTTGCAACTCGCCCGGAAGCCAGGCGGCGAAGGGTGCCGCTGCGGCCGCCTCACCGCCGGTCAACCCGCCGGTCAACCCGCCTGTCATATAGACCAGGAAGCCCCCGCGGCGAACCCAGCCGTCGAGGGCCGCGGCCAAATTGGGCGAGGGCCTGCCTGTGCTGCCGCAGAGCACGACCACGTCGGCCGCGTCGAAGTCGAGCGGGTCGGCCGCCGGCAGATCCTCCTGACTGACTGTCACTATCCGCGGGCGGCGGCCGTCATCCGACTCCAAGAGGGCCGCGGCCCGGGTGAGTGACGGCAGTTCGCCGATCGCGAGCACCACCGTCGCGGTCGACTCGATCGGGGAAGCCTCGACCTCGTAGCTCGTTGCCCTCCCCTGCCCTGCCTCGATTTCAACCCGCAGCAGTCCGGCCGGCCTGCCGCAGCGGACGTGGCAGACCGCCTCGTGGCGACCTGCCACGAGTTCAAAGGCCTTCCACGGCGAAGCGACCGGCTGGCCTTCGGGGTCGTCGGCCCAGACCCGCACCCGACCGGCCGGTGCATCCCCGGGCAGCCGGACCCAGACTGGCGTCCAGGCCGCGGTCTTCGTCACGCCGGCAAACCCGACACTGATTCCGGGAAGTTCCGCGACGCCGCGGCTGGCGCTGAATGTCGATGCAGCCAGCGTCACCACCGCGACGAGGCCACACGCCGCTGCCCGCCGCCGACGTCGTGGCTCGGCCGGTCGGGTCATGGCTTTTCCGCGTCGGGACAGATGCAATCAAGCCTGCCGCAGCCGGGGCAGCCGCCGCCGTATTTCCGCGAAAGGGCCGTCTCCAGATCGATCCCCGCCACGTTGGCCATCGTCACCAGCCAGGCGATCACGTCGGCAAACTCCATCGCCTGTTCCTGACGGGTGCCGCCCCGCAGGGCCGAGGCAAGTTCGCCCACCTCCTCGGTAAACCACATGAAGGTGCCCTCCAGGCCGCGGGCGGCATCCTTTTCGTGATACATCCTGCGGATCAACTCCTGCAGGCCGGAGACGGTCATCCCCGCCCGCCGGTCTTCGGTCGGTTCGGGGGGCGTCATCGTGGGGCTCCTGCGGAGTGGCTGGCGGTCAGCGGGTTTCTGAAATCGCTTCCGCTTCGCGGCGCGAACCATGGCCCTTCGCTTCCGCTTCGCGGCGCGAACCATGGATAGATCGCGGGCACCACGAAGGCCGTCAGTAACGTGGAGGTTACCAGACCGCCGATCACGACGGTGGCCAGAGGACGTTGGATCTCTGCTCCGCTGCTCGTGGCGGTCGCCATCGGCAGGAAGCCGAGGCTCGCCACCAGGGCCGTCATCAGCACCGGCCGGATGCGGGCCCTGGCCGTGGTCAGGGCCGCCTCGCGAGCCGCGAGGCCCTCGCTTCGGGCCTGCTCCGCACCGGCCACCCAGACCAGGCCGTTGAGCACCGCCACGCCGAACAGGGCGATGAAGCCCACCCCCGCGGCAATCGAGAAGGGCATCTGCCGCATCGCCAGAGCGGCAATCCCGCCGGAGGCCGCGACCGGTACCGCGAAGAAGATCAGAGCCGCGAGCCTCGCCGATTTGAAGCTCGTGTAGAGCAGGATCGCGATCAGCAGGAGTACCAGCGGCGTAATCATTGCCAGCCGGCGGCTTGCCGAGAGGAGATTCTCGAAGTCGCCGCCCCAGCGAATCGTGTAGCCCGGCGGCAGCGGCACCTCTCGTTCGACCGCCTGTCTGGCCTCCTGCACGAAGCTGGCCACGTCGCGGCCGCGGACATTGGCTGAGACGTAGCTCCTTCGCCGACCATTTTCGTGCTCCACCGCCGGCGGTGTCTCCTCGAGCGTGATTTCGGCGAGTTCACCCATCGGCACCGGCCGCCCGCCGGCCCGCCCCACGGGAATCTGGGCTGCCCGCAGCGGATCCTCGCACCAGGCCGTCGGGTAGCGGACGACGAGGGGGTACCGCGGTCGTCCCTGGTAGATCGTGCCGGCCTCAATCCCGCCCATCGCGGCCACCGCCTCGATCACATCGATCCCGTCAATGCCGTGCCGGGCGAGCTGCTCGGGCCTCGCCTCGATCCGCATCGTGGGCACGTCGGACTGCCAGTCAGCCCGCACGTCGACGGCGCCAGGCAGGCCGCCAAGCACGCCCTCGATTCGCTTGCCGATGCGGCCGAGAGTGGTCAGGTCGTCGCCGTAAACGAGCACGGCCACGTCCGCCTTGACGCCGGCGACCAACTCGTCGACCCGCATTTCGATCGGCTGGCTGAAGCCGAAACTTGCCCCCGGCACCGAGTCGGAGAGCAACGCGGACATCCGGCCCACCAGTTCGTCGCGGGTCATGCTCCGCGGCCAGGTTTCCCTTGGCTCGAGCATCACCCAGACATCCGTCTGCTGGACCCCCATGATGTCGTTGGCGATCTCGGGCCGGCCGGTCTTGCAAAACACCGTCTTCACCTCGGGCATCGCCAGGAGCACCTCCTCGATGCGGGTTGTCAGGGGCACCGAATCCTCGAGGGTCGCGCTGGGCAGGCGATTGACCTCCACGAGCACGTCGCCCTCGTCGAGTCGCGGCATGAATTCCGCCCCGAGGTCGAGGGCCACCGGCACGCTCCCGGCCACGAGGGCCGCTGCCAGGAGCGAGACCATTACCGGGTGAGCCACCGCCAGCCTCGCCACCGGTGCATAGAGCCGATTGAACGTCCGCATGATCCAGGGCACCCGCTCCGGCTCCCGAGAGAGGAAGGTGCCCGCGAGGACTGGCATCAACGTCAGCGAGATCACCAGCGATCCGGCCAAAGCGAAGAGCACCGTCAACGCCATCGGTCGGAAGAGTTTTCCCTCGGTGCCCTCCAGGAAGAGGATCGGCAGGTAGACCACCGAGATGATCAGTTCGCCGAACATCGTCGGCCCCCGCACCTCGATCGCCGCGTCGCGGACCACCGCCAGCCGCGAACGGCCGGTCGATTCACCCAGCCGACGGACGCAGTTTTCCACCATGATCACCGAACTGTCGACGATCAGCCCGAAGTCGATCGCCCCCAGGCTCATCAGACTTGCCGAGATGCCGGCGGCCCACATCATGTTGGCGGCGAAGAGCATCGAGAGCGGGATCGCCAGTGAGACGATGATCCCGGCCCGCACGTTGCCCAGCAGCACCAGCAGCACGGCAACCACCAGCAGTCCTCCCTCGGCGAGGTTGTGCAGGACGGTGTCGAGGGTGCGGGCGATCAGTTCCGAGCGGTCGTAGAGGATCTCCAGTTCGACACCCGTGGGGAGCGTCGTGGCCACCTCTCGCAGCCGTTCCTTCGCCGCCTCGACGACGCGGCGGCTGTTTTCACCGCGGGCCATCATCACCATTCCGGTCACGACTTCGCCACGGCCGTCCCGCGTGGCCGCCCCCTGGCGAACCAGTGGTGCGATGGAGACCTCGGCCACGTCGGCGACGAGGATTGGCACCGCCCCGGGCGGGCTGCGGACGACGACCCGCTCGATGTCGGCCACGCCGTCGAGCAGGGCCTCGCCGCGGATGAACCGCTGCTCCCCGTTGCGGACGACATACCCGCCGCCAGCACTCTCGTTGTTGCGATTGACGGCTTCGAGCAGTTCGCCAAGGGTGATCCCCAAAGCCGACATACGGTCCGGGTCGACACGGATCTCGTAGCTCTTGGCGAAGCCGCCGTGGGCGTTGATGTCGGTGACTCCTGAAACCTCCCGTAACTGTGGGGCGATCTCCCACTCGAGGATGCTGCGGAGTTCCATCAGGTCGCGGCCGCTGCCGCGGATTTCGAACTGCAGGATCTCCCCAAGCGCGGTCGAGAGGGTGCCCAGTCGCGGTTCCCCGCGGCCGGGGCCGAGCCCCTCAGCCGCCTCCGGAAGTCGTTCGGCGACGAGCTGGCGTGCCCGCAGGATGTCGGTGCCCTCCCGGAACACGATCGTCACCAGCGAGATCCCGAACTTCGAGACGCTGCGAATCTCCTCCACGTTGGGCAGGCCGCTCATTGCCAGTTCGACCGGGTAGGAGACGAACCGCTCCACCTCCAAAGGCGGGAGCGTGCCGGCGTCGGTGACCACCTGCACCTGGATGTTGACCAGGTCGGGCACCGCATCGACGGGGATCTGCGTGGCGGCCACGCCCCCGCCGATCGCCATCAGCAAAAAGAGCACGGCCACCAGCAGGCGGTTGTCGAGCGACCAGTCGATGAGCCTGGAGAGCACGATCCCTTCCTCTTGTTCGCGGAGCCTACCCGCTACTCGTCCTGGTCCTTCTCGAGCAGCAGTTCACTCTTGAGCAGGAAGGCTCCCTGGGCGACCACCTGCCGGCCAGCCTCGAGCCCCGAGAGGACTTCGGTGAACCCGTCGCTCTCGATGCCAACGCGGATGTCGATCCGCTCGAAGCGGCCTTCGCCGACCGGCACGAAGACGAAGGCCTGTCCTTCGTGCCGCATCACGGCCGAGCTCGGCACGGCGAGCATCTGCCGTTTCTCGCCCTGCGGCAGGTCGACCCACACGAACATCCCGGGCTTGTAGTGGGCATCGTCGTTGTCGAGTTCGGCGATCAGGGGCACGCTGCGGCTCTCCTCCTCGACCGTCGCCCCGACATGGGTCACGCGGGCCAATGCCTCGTGGACCGCACCGCCCGGCACGGTCACCCGGATCTGCTCGCCGTCGGTGACCTCAACCTCGGTCCATTGTCGCTCATGGATTGCCGCCTCGACCCAAAGCTTGGCGGTGTCGGCCACCACAAAGAGCCGCTCACCGTCGTGGACATGCTGACCGACCACGACGAAGACATCCTCCACGATCCCTTGCTGGGGCGTGCGGAGGGTCAGGCGGCTGGGATCCTGGTCGTCGTGCTCGGTGCCAACGGCGGGCTCCGCCCCCCCCCTGGCCCCCGGGGGGGGGGGCCCCCCCCGCCCGGC
>CAZRKH010000085.1:0-4705 GCA_964600785.1 uncultured Chitinophagaceae bacterium | reverse complement strand
TCCTCGAGCGTGTAGCTGTAGCCGTCGCCGAGGCCGTAGCGAAGCTTGATGATCTCCCGCTCCCGGTAGGAGAGGCTCTTCAGGACCTTGGCGATCCGGTTGCGGAGCATCTCCTGAGCCGCACCGACGGCCGGATTTTCGGCGCCGGTGTCGGGCAGCAGGTCGCCGAAGTGGCTGTCTTCGCTGTTGCCCACCGGGCGGTCGAGGCTGATCGGGTAGCGGCTCATCGCCGTCACCCGCCGCGTTTCATCGACCGGGGTGCCCGCCCGGGCGGTGATCTCCTCGATCGTCGGCTCGCGTCCGTACTCCTGCAGCAGCTGACGAGCCACGTTCCGCACACGGCTCATCGTCTCCACCATGTGCACCGGGATGCGGATCGTGCGGCTCTGGTCGGCCACCGCCCGGGTGATCGCCTGCCGGATCCACCAGGTGGCGTAGGTGCAGAACTTGAAGCCGCGGCGATACTCGAACTTGTCGACCGCCCGCATCAGCCCGGCATTGCCCTCCTGGATCAGATCGAGGAAGGAAAGCCCGCGGTTGCGATACTTCTTGGCGATCGAGACGACCAGTCGCAGGTTGCCCTCGGAAAGCCCCCGCTTGGCCTTCTGGTACTCCGCAAAGATTCGGCGGATCTCCTTCATCCGGCGGTTGAGGCTCGCCGGTGTCTCCTGGCAGCTCTTGAGGATCGCCCGGTATTCCTCGACCAGCTTCTGGCGGCCCGAGGGGGCATGCTTCGCCCGGCGGTGGGCCATGATCTTTTCTCGCAGCTCCCGAACCCGGCTGTTGAGGTTTTCAAGCGTGGGAATCAGCGTCTCGATCCGCTGCGTCCGCAGGCCGAGTTCCTCGATCAGCCGTACGCACCGCTTTCGTCGGCGGCCGAGACGGGCCCAGGCCGCCCGCCGCTCACCCATCTTCCGCTTCTTCGACAGCGCGATTCGGTAGTCGGCCTTGTTTTGGGCAAGCAAGACCTCGAGGGTTCGCAGGTTGTGCGGCAGGCGACCGAGAATCTGCTCCTTTTCCAAGCGGTCGGTCACCGAGACCTGGACCGTGCGGTCGAAGGGCAGTTCGCCACGATGAACCCTGGCGAGCACCTTGAAGGCCTGCTGGCAGACATACTCGCATTCGAGCAGCTTTGAACGGAAGGCCGCGCGGGTCGTCTCGATCTGTCGTGCCAGGTGGATCTCCTGGGCCCGGGTGAGCAGCGGGATCTCGCCCATCTGCGTGAGGTACATGCGGACCGGATCGTCGGACCAGTTTTCGACCTGCTCGACGAGCACCTCCTCCGCATCGGCATCGGATGCGGCTTCGGTCTGCCCGGCTGCCTGCTCGCCGTCGCCCTCGGAGAGTGCCGTCGAATCCGATTCTTCGACGATAATTCCGGACTCGACGTCCTCGGCATCAACACCCTTGTCCGTGAGGTCCTCCACCTCGCGGGAGTTGGCCACAACGTCGTCTTCCATCTCATCCAAAAGCGAGTCGTACAAGACAGGTCTCCTTTGCTACCTCACGAACGCACGGCCGCCCGGGTCAGACCCGGATTCACCGCAGCTGCCGGACATGGTGCCGACAGTCTGATTCAAGGCTCGACGATGTCCAGAACCGGCCGCCGGCTGGCCCTGAAGCGGGCAAAACACGGTGGCGGTGCGGTCCGCGTCGCGGTCGGGTCCATCGACGCGGCGGGAAGAGCCGTTGAGCCAAGGGGGGGGGTGAAAATGGGGCTGACGAGGGTGGGTCCCGGCATCCCGCCGGCGACATAGTGATTATTGCCGCACGGCTTTCGGAAGGCCAACAATTTTTCTCCAGCAAATGTCCGAAATTCGGGTCGTAGGGCCGCAGATGGTAAAAGGAATCGAGAAGTGAATCCCTGAGGCCGGCGGCCTTCTCCGGCGGCACGGGGCTCGCGGCAAACCGCCGTTGGAACGGCAGCAAACGGCGGCGAACGGCAGCAATTCGAGCGGAGTTTTCGGCTGATGGGGTCCTATCGTCTGGGTTGTCGCTGCGGGGCCGCGGTCGAAATCGGCCCGGGTCTTGCCGGCGGACAGGTGGACTGCCCCGGCTGCGGGGACTCCCTCGAGGTGCCTTCGTTGAGGGAACTTTCGCGGCTGCCCCGAGCCGCCCCGGCAGCAAGGCCGAAAACGACCTGGACACTCGGGCATGCCCTGGCTGCCGGCGGGGCCGTGACAGCACTGCTGTCATGGGCCGTGGCCGGCTTCCTCGTGCTCGTCAGCCCGGCAACACCGTCGTCCGAGATGATCCGCAGGGCAGTCCGCTCGGCGCCGCTGGAGGACCTTTTGAAGGCCCGGGAATTTTTTTCCACCAGCGGCGTCGATCGCGGGATCACGCTGGAGGAGGCCCGAGTGCAGCTATTCAACACGCGTCGGCGCGGCGTGGCGATCGCCCTGGGAACCCTCGGTGGCGTGGGGGCGGCCGTCGCCCTCGGTGGGCTCGTTCTCGCCGCTCGCGGCAGTCGGCCGAGGTCGACCTGACATGAGAGCAGCCTGCATCGAACGAACCGGTCCGCCCGAGGTCATCGAGCTGCGGGACCTCCCCGAGCCGAGCCCCGGGCCGGGACAGGTGCTCGTGCGGGTGACCGCCTCGGCGGTGAATCCGATCGACACCTATGTTCGCGCCGGCTCGGTGGCGATGCCGCTGGAGTTTCCCTTCGTGGTTGGCTGCGACCTTGCCGGGGAGGTCGTGGCGGTCGGTGAGGGCGTCGGCTCGCCGCGGCCCGGGATGCGGGTCTGGGGCTCCAACCAGGGCCTGCTCGGCAGGCAGGGCACCGCCGCGGAATACACGCTTGTCGACTCGCGATGGCTCTACCCCACGCCCGAGGCCGTGACCGACGCCGAGGCGGCGGCCGCGGCCCTGGTGGGCATCACCGCGCATCTCGGGCTGGTTGAGCACGGCCGGCTTGCCGCCGGTGAAACCCTCTTCATCCACGGGGGCTCCGGCGGCGTGGGGCAGATGGTGGTGCAAGTCGCCAAGCGACTCGGGGCGAAGGTCATCGCCACCGCGGGCAGCCCCGCCAAGCGGGAGATCGTCTCGAGCCTCGGTGCCGACGTCGTGCTCGACTACCATCGCGATGACCTGGTGGAGGCGGTCCGCGAGGCGGCCGGCGGGGGTGTCGATCTTCACTGGGAGACGCGGCGGGAGCCCGATTTCGACGAGGCGATCGGGATGCTCGCCGAGGGAGGACGGATGATCCTGATGGCCGGCCGCGACGCGAGGCCACCGATGCCGGTGGGCCCTTTCTATGTCAAGGAATGCAGCCTGCACGGGTTCGTGATGTTCAAGGCGTCGCCGCAAACGCAGGCCGCTGCCGCCGCCGATCTCAACCGCTGGCTCGCCGACGGCATGCGGGCGAGAATCGACCGGATTGTGCCGCTGGAGGCGACCGCTGAGGCCCATGCCCTGCAGGAGGCGAGCACCGTGGGGGGCGGCGGGCAGCTCGCCGGCAAGATCGTGATCGATCCCCGCGGCGTCCCCGGTGGCCAGGGCTGACCGCCGCGGGAACGAGATATCAGCCGCAGCTGGCCGCGGCAGCGACACCAGGAGCAAAGGAGCTTGGCATGCCGCGCTGCAGGAGGAAAACGGCCGCACTCGATCCCACAATGCCCGTAATCGGCCTGCTGGTGATCATGGTGATGGCGGCCCGGGGACTGCCCGCGGCCGCGGCTGGCGAGCCCTCACCGGGCGAGGTTCGGACCGGGCTGTTCGGCCTCGAGGCTGACGGCAGCCGCTTCGTCTACCTGATCGATCGTTCGGCCAGCATGGCCGCCGCCGAGGGAGGGCCGCTGGCCGCCGCCAAGCGGGAACTGATCCGCAGCCTCGACGACCTTGGCCGCGTGCAGCAGTTTCAAGTCATCGCCTACAACCAGCGGCTGAGTCATTTCAGGCCCACCGGCGGCCGCCGGGGCCTGGCCTTCGGCGATGAATCCAACCTTCGTCGGGCCGTGCGGTTCATCGAGAGCATTCGTGCCGACGGCGCCACGCGGCATGCCCCCGCGATCGACGCGGCCCTGGCACTGGCCCCTGACACGATCTTTTTGCTCACCGATGCCGACGCCCCGGACGACCTCGAGCGGGAGGAGTTTGAGCGGCTGGCCGAACGGCTCGGCGGCACGCGGATGCTCGTCGTGCAGTTTGGCCCGCCGGGAGGCGTCTGCTCGGCGCGGCTCGCGGCGCTGGCCGAGCGATCCGGCGGCCGCTACCGAAGCGTCAGCGTCGATCCTTGAGCAGCCCGAGGATGGCGAAGGTTTTGGTTTCGCAGCCTCTCACGGCCCGTCCGCGGCCGCACGGCTCACCGCTGCGGCGTTTTCGCTCTCGCGGTTCTGCTGGATGATCGAGAGTTCGTCGCTGATCCGGCCGATGCGGCTGGTCATCTTCGGAAAGAGCGTCTGCATCAGCGACGGCTCGCGAAGCTCCTGCTCCGGAACGGTCTCGAGGGCCGGGTCGAGCACCGGGGCCACGGTCGTGCCGGTGGTCCTGCTCGTCGCCGGCCTGCGGGGGGCCCTGCTGCCGGTGTTGGTTGCATTCGGCCCCCGCAGCGGGGAGCCCGACCGCCGCGGCGGTCGGCCGGTTGTCGGCGGTGCGGGCTGTGCGATCGGCGGTGCGGGCTGTGCGGTTGTCGGTGCGGGCTGTGCGATCGGCGGTGCGGGCTGTGCGATCGGCGGTGCGGGCTGTGCGATCGGCGGTGCGGCTTGCG
>CAZRKH010000084.1:0-16222 GCA_964600785.1 uncultured Chitinophagaceae bacterium | reverse complement strand
AAGCTGCAGCCGCTGCGGCGAGCCGCTTCACGGGCTGACTGGACGGCCGGCAGCAGCAGGCCGACCAGGGTGCCGATGATGGCAATCACCACCAGCAGTTCGACGAGGGTGAAGCCGCGGCGGGCAGCCCTCGCATGAAACTGAGTCATAGGCATGGTCATGGCAAAACTCCTTTTGCCCCATCCTGCCGGGATGCTTGCCCGACGCTCGGGGCGACATGAAAAATAAAACATGAACACGTCAGCGAAGAATCCAACCAGACCCGGCCCGGGCTTGAAAATCAGCCAAGGACGACGCTGGCTCCAGAAGACATTCCGAACGGACGCGCGGGGGGCCTGTTGTCAGGAAGGAGCGGTTTGAGAAAAAATGAAAAATCGCCCCGATCTGCCAGCCTGCACCACGAGAATCCAGGATTCCCCTGACCCATAGATGCTATCGGCTCGCCGAGCCTTCCGTCAACGGGGAGCGGGGCCGGCCCGGGCGGCCGTCCGCAGGCCCTCACACGTTTCTCACATCCTGCCCACCGATCCCTCGGCCTCCGGCGAGTTTGAGCCATTATGCCAGCGATTTCCGCCGATCCTGAGGCTGCCAGACACTTTGCCATCGAGGTCGTGCAGCGGCTCCGCGAGGCGGGCCACGAGGCCCTCTGGGCGGGGGGATGCGTTCGCGACGAACTGCTCGGCCGCACGCCTGCCGACTACGACGTGGCAACCTCCGCGAAGCCCGACGAGGTTCGCGGGATCTTCGGCCACCGGCGGACACTCGCGGTGGGGGCCGCATTTGGCGTGATCACCGTCGTCGGCAGACGCGGCAGCGGCCACGTGGAGGTGACCACCTTTCGCACCGACGCAGCCTACACCGACGGCCGGCACCCGGCGGGCGTGACCTTCGCCACCGCCGAGGAAGACGCCCTGCGGCGGGACTTTTCGATCAATGGCCTGTTCTTCGATCCGATCACCGGCGAGGTGCACGACTTCGTGGGCGGCCGCGATGATCTCGCCGCGGGCATCGTGCGGGCGATCGGCGTGCCATCGCAGCGGTTTGCCGAGGACCACCTGCGACTCTTGCGGGCGGTGCGATTCGCGGCCGTCTTCGGCTTCGTGCTCGAAAGCCACACGCGGGCGGCCGTCGAGCGGATGGCGGGCCTCGTGACTTCGGTCAGCCCAGAAAGGATCGCGGCGGAACTGCGGCTGATGGTCGCCCGGCCCGGCCGGGGGCGGGCCCTCGAACTGCTCGCAGAGACCGGCCTCGCCATGGCGGTGCTGCCGGAAGTCGGCCCGGCGGCAGGCCCGCAGGCCGCCGAGGCCTGGCCGGCTTCGGTGCGTGTCATCGATGCCCTCGACGAGCCGGCACTGCCCCAGGCGATCGCCGCGCTTGTGGAGGGAGCCTGCGGACCCCGCGAGGGTGATCCCCGAGCCCGCCATCCGAT
This sequence comes from uncultured Chitinophagaceae bacterium, assembly GCA_964600785.1. Classification (GTDB taxonomy): domain Bacteria; phylum Planctomycetota; class Planctomycetia; order Pirellulales; family UBA1268; genus M30B53. The sequence continues at coordinate 14,793 of CAZRKH010000084.1, read as the reverse complement.
CGTGAACGCCATCAGCCGCCGGCTGCGGCTCTCCAACGACGAGGCCGCTACGGCCAGCTGGCTGCTGGCGGCCCTTGCGTCGATCGGTGACGACGATGTGGCCGCACTCCGCGGTCGGGCCTGGTCGAGCGTGCAGCCCTGGCTTGCCGATCGTCGCAGGTCCCTGCTCGTCGACCTCTTGCGGGCCAGGGCCCAGGCACGCCGGGGCGAGGCCGCCGCAGCCGCCTGGGCGACCGCCGAGTCGCTCCGGCCGATCGATCGGCTTGATCCGCCACCGCTGCTCGGCGGCGATGAGCTGCTTGCCGAGGGCGTGGCGAAGGGCCGGCCGATCGGCGAGATGCTCGCATGCATTCGCAGGATGCAGCTCGATGGCCTGCTCGCCAGCCGCGAGGCGGCCCTGGAGTGGGTGCGTGCCCAAGGCGACCGGACCGCCGCAGCGGACGGCGATGAGACCGCGGCAGGCTGAGCCGACCCCTCAGCCCGGTGGGCTGTCGGGCCGGGGCAGGTCGCGGAGATCGCGGAGCTTGAAGATCTCGAGAAACCGGTCGGTCGTGCGGTACCAGGGCTCGGGGATCTCGCCGCCATCGCCGGCCGCCTCCGGCCGAACCAGCTCCAAAAGCCCGCGGCGGACGAGCTGCCGCAGCGTGCTCGGCCGGGCATCACAGCCGAGTTCCACCAGCTGATCGCGGGGCACCGGCTGATTCCAGGCGACCAGGGCAAGCACGTCGAGTGCCTCCTCGCCGAGTCGCACCCGTCTGGCCCGCTGCTCGAGAATCCGCCCAAACTGGCGAAACTCCTCCCGCAGCCGCATCAGCCAGCCGGATCCCACCGAGACCAGCTCGTAGGGGCAGCGATCGGCGGCATAGCGATCACGCAGCTCTGCGGCGAGCTCGTCGATTTCCTGGGGCCGCACCCCCCGCATCAAGCCGGCGACCCGCGCCGCGGAGATCGGTTCGCCGCCGGGCAGGCCCACGAAGAGCATCGCCTCGAGGATCGTGCCGGGCGTGACGCGGCAGGCACGGTCGGCCTCCTCCTCGGCGGTCGCGGCGGAATCCTCATCGAGGTCGGGCGAGGCATCGACCTCGACCACCGCCTCGGCCTCGCCATCGGCAGGCTCACCGGCATAGGGGTCACCCGTGCCCATCATCGCCGCGAAGGCCTGAGCCAGGCGGTCGATCGAGAGCCCCTCATCGGCCGGACGGCCACGGATGCCCTGCTCGGGCGTCGCTTGCTCGTGGGAACGGTGGCGTGCCATGAGGGTCCCCCTCGGAGAGTGCGATGCGAGTCGGGGTCGGGGAGTGCCCGCTACCCGCGGCGGCGGGCCACCTCCCGCTGCATGAAGACCAGCCCCTCACGGGCGACCGTGTCTTCGTCGGCAAACATCTTTCGCCAGATTTTTGTGGCCGCCGCGATGTTGGGAAGCGCCAGCCCAAAGGCCTCCACCACCATCCAGCCGTCGTAGCCGGATGCGTGCAGGGCGTCGAAGGTCTCGCCCCAGGCGACATGGCCGGTGCCCGGCGTGCTGCGGTCGTTCTCCGAGATGTGCACCACCGCCGACCGCGGGGCCGCCGCCGCGATCGCCTCGGTGAGGTTCTTCTCCTCGATGTTGGCGTGGAAGGTGTCGTACATCATCCGGCAGGCGGGATGGTCGACCGCCTCGATGAAACGCACGGTCTGCTCGACGCTGGTGAGAAAATAGTTTTCAAAGCGGTTGAGATATTCCACCGCGATCGTGATTCCGGCCTCACCGGCGTATTCGGCCGCCCGTCGCATCGATTCAACGCCCCACTGAAACTCGTCTTCCGTCGGGCCGCTGCCGGTGAACTCCCCGATCGCCGAGTGGGTCGGGCCGGCGAGCACCTCGACGCCGGCCGCCCGACAGCAGTCGATCGTCCGCTTCATCGCATCGACCGCGGCGGTGCGGACGCTCGCCGAGGGGCTGATCGGGTTGTCGCCCGCCCCGCGAACGGTGACGGCAGTGCGGGCCAGGCCGAGGTCGTCGAGCCGCTCGCCCCATGGCCCGTAGAGCGACTCGTTGAGTTCGAAGATCGGCATCTCCACGCCGTCGTAGCCCATCGCCTTGACCCGCTCCACGATCGGCACCACGCCCTCGTGCATGCGGTCGGTCCAGAGGAGCAGGTTGAGTCCGTAACGCATGGCGGAGTCCTTTCAGCGGCGGGTGTGTCGGAGGGCCGCCTATTCCATCAGCCGCGGCTCCCTGGCACAAGCCGGATCATCCGCCCGCACGCTGCCGCCGCGGGGGCTTGCGGATGAGTCGGCGGCCGGCACGGGTCGCCGGGGCGCTCTTGAGCGGCTCGGCGGCCCCGGTCAATTCGTCGCCCTCGCGGGTGGCTCGCAGCCGGGAGGTGATCCGCGTCGCGTAGGCGGGCGAAAGCTCACAGCCGAGAAAGCGGCGGCCGAGTTTCTTGGCGACCGCGAGGGTCGTGCCGCTGCCGGCGAAGGGATCGAAGACCACATCGTCGGGGTTGCTCGAAACGCGGATGATCCGACCGAGGAGCTGCTCGGGCATCTGGCAGCCGTGCCAGCCGGATCGCTCCTTGAAGGTGCCGCAGACCCGTGGGAAATACCAGGTATCCTCCCCCGCGGTGAAGCCCTCGGCGAGATCCTGGGGCCGCAGGATCCAGGTGTCGTCAGGCAGACGGCCTTCCGGGCTGGCCCGCTTGTCGCCGTAGACCAGTTCGCGGGCCGAGGGCACCCGGATCGCCCCGGCGTTGAAGGTGAACGAATCGGGGTCGCGGACGAGGTGGAACAGGTGGGCGTGGGAGCGGCTGAACTTCTGCCGGCAGTTGACCCCGAAGGTGTAATACCAGACCACCCAGCTGCGGCAGTGGAGGCCCAGTTCGCGGGTGGCCATCACCTTCAGCTCCGCGGCATACTCATCACCGATCGCCAGCCAGAAGGTGCCGTCGGCCGCGAGCAGCCGGACCAGCTCGCCCATCCAGCGACGGCTCCACGCGAGGTAGTCGTCGGCCGGCCGCCGGTCGTCGTAGGCGTCGTAGTCGTAGCCGATATTGAAGGGCGGATCGGCGAAGGCCAGCCGCACCGAGCCGGCCGGCAGCCGGGCCATCGTCGCCAGGCAGTCGCCGCGGTGCACGCGGCCAAGCAGTCGCGGCGGGATTTCAGCCGCGGCGGTCGCGGTTGACGGAGTTCTTCGCGCTCTCGGCGTCCGTGCCATCGTTCACCGGGCCTTGTCAGGAAACAGCGGTTGCCAGCCGCAGTGCCACCCGGCAGGCGGCCTCGAAGGCGTCGACGTCGAGCCACTCGTCGCGGGTGTGGATCTGGTTCTGCCCGCAGCCGAGCGTCACCGTGGGAATCCCGTGGGCGGTCATCCAGTTGGCATCCAGGCCGCCGTTGCAGACCTCGGTGCGTGGCGTGAGTCCGACCGACCCCACCGCTTCCCGGGCCGCGACCACGCAAGGCTCGTCGTCGTCGAGCCGGAAGGCCTCGTAGTCGAGCCGGCCGACCACCTCCACCGAGCCGCGCCGCTTGTCGGAGGAGGCCAGCTGCTTCGCCGCGTCGCGAAACGCCTTTTCGATCGCCTTCACGATCCGACCCCGAAAGGCCGTGTCGTGGCCACGGGCCTCGGCCTTGAGCGTGGCCCGCTCGGCGACGACGTTGGTCGCGTTGCCGCCCTCGATGACGCCCACGTTGCTCGTGCCTCGCTTGCCCGACTTCTCGACCAGGCCGTGCCAGCCATCCTGCACCAGCGAGGCAATCGCCAGCGACGCGATCGCCACGGCGGAAACGCCCGTTTCGGGGGCGACTCCCGCGTGGGCCGGAATACCGGTCACCTCGATCTCGATTCGCTCGCCACCCGTCGCGCCGACGGTCAGTTTTTCCGCGGCGCCCCCGTCGAAATTGAAGGCCAGCTTCGGCCGACCAAGCGATGTCGCCGAGACCAGCCTGGCCCCCCACAGGCCCACCTCCTCCTGGATCGCGAAGAGCAGCGTCAGCGGCGGGTGCGGCAGGCGGCGGGTAAGAATCTCGATCGCCGTCGAGAGCACCACCGCGATGCCCGCGCGGTCGTCGGCCCCGAGGCCGGATTCGGGGTTGGCGGAGGTCACGATTCGACGACCCGCCCTCCGCTTCGCCACCGGCTGCGAACCGAGGCAGACCGGCACGGTGTCCATGTGGGCCATCAGCAGTCGCCGCGGGCCCGGGAGCGTGCCGGGCAGTTTGACGATCAGGTTGCCGACGTCACCGGCGAGCGGCGTCTTCGTGTGGGCCCGGTCGAAGCGGATCGCCTCGGCGGGACAGCCCGCCTTTCGCAGGGCAGCCACCAGATGCTCGGCCACTTTCCCTTCTTCGCCCGAGCGGCCGGGAATCGCCATCAGGGTCATCACCCGCTCGAGGGCCTGCTCGAGGTCGGGTTCGGCTGCCGGGGCGGTTGCCAAATCTTCCGACATGGCCGATCGTGGTCGGGTCCGGCGGGCCGGCGAGCGGTTTGCGGGCGTGCGTTTCTTCGACGTGGGACGGGCAGGGATGGAGGTCATGCGAATCTTTCTTGCGGGAATCATGCAGGGCTCACATGTGGCCGCCCTCGTCCATGACCAGGCCTACAGGACCCGCTTCCGCGAAATCCTCGAGGCCCACTGGCCCCGGGCCGAAGTCTACGATCCGCACGAAAACCATGCCAACTCGATCGGCTATGACCGCCGTCGGGCCCGCGAGGTTTTTGAGCGGCATGTGGCGATGTGTCGCGATGCCGATCTCGTGGTGGCCTATCTGCCGGAGGCTTCGATGGGCACCGCAATCGAGATCTGGGAGGCCCACCGCCACGGTCGCGTGGTCGCGGTGATCACGCCGCTGGTGCACAACTGGGTCGTGCAGATCGCCGGCACGGCGATCTACCGTGACACCGAGGCCTTCGTGCATGCCCTGCATGCCGGCGAGATCGACCGGCTGCTCTCGCGGGCCTGACTCGCATTCGTCAGCCGTCCGGGCCGTGGTGCCGCCGGCGGTGGGCGAGAAGGCAGAGTTCGATCATTGTTTCGACGTTGTCGGTGAGCGGCCGCACGGTGACCGGGCGGTCCTCGTCGAGGACGATCCAGTCCCGCAATTCTTGGGCGGTCTGGTCGTCCGCCGCCACGACCGCATCGCAGGAAGCGAGTCCGCCGGCCACGATCTCGCGGAGCCGCGGTGTGCGTCCGGAGGCAGCGAGGTCATCGGCGGTGACGTGGGCCACCACGGGCGTGCCTGTTTCGACCGCCAGCTCCACGAGAATCCCGCCCCCGACCACGAGGATCGCGTCGGGCTGTTCGGCATCGACCAGTCCGAGGATCGCCTGCCGGGCCGCCTCCCGCAGCGAACCGAGTGTCTCCGGCGGTAGTTCAGCGGTGATCCCCAGCAGGAACCGCTCACCGAGTTCCTCGAGCCGGCCCAGCGCCGTCGCCCAGGCCTCCCTCCCGGGGGCCGAGTCGCCCAGGCTTTCGAGCTGAATTCCGGTGACGCCTGCCGCGTTGTCGGCGGGATCGATCCGCACCGTGTGGCGGGTCAGACGACCGTTTGACGAGGTGGCGACCGAACCACTCACACCGGTGCCAACGCGAGCCCCCGCAGCCGGGGAGGCCGCCGACATCACGGCGTGATCGATCACGAGCACCTGCATCAGTTGCCGTCCGCCCTCACCGCTGCGTCGCTGCCGGCGCGGTCCTGCTGGGAGGACCGCGACCCCGCGACAAGTCTGAGTCTACCTGCCGTCGGTCTGGTTGCGACACCGCTACCACCAGCCGGCTGCCCGACCTGCGGCGAGTCCCGCGGCCGTCCAGGCGGCGGCTCCCCAGTCGTCGGCCATCACGCCGAGACCGCCGGGAAGCCGTTCGAGGCGTCGGCAGGGAAAGGGCTTGGAGATGTCGAAGGCCCGGTGCAGGAGAAACGCCACCGCCAGCACGAGTGGCCCGCGGGTTCCGGCCGGCACGACGGCCAGGGCCAGCGGCAGGCTCGCAGCCTCGTCGAGATTGACGCAGCCGGGATCGCCACCCCGCCCGAGCCGACGCACCGCGCGGTCGCAGATGGCGACCCCGACGAGATTCACCACGGCCACGAGTCCCAACTCGACCGGCCATGCGGACACCCCGGCGGTCACCGCGAGGCTTTCTGCGGTCTGGGCCAGCCCGATTGCCAGCGGCACCCCGGCCGCGGCACCCCAGGTGCCCGGCGCGAATGGGATTCTGCCCAGCCAGAGGCAGCTTGCCGCGACCACCGCAGGATCCCGCCAGGGGTCGTTCCCGGCCGTGACGCGGGGTCTGCTCGCGGGTTGGGAATCCATGGTGCCCCAATCTGCCCGCGCGATGAAGGTTTTGCCAGCGACCGCCGGGACCTCCGGCTTTTTTCGCAGGCAGTTAGAATTCACCGACGAGCGAATAGTCGGTTACTCGAGCAAGAAACGACTCGGAACGACTCCGATGCCGCGAGAGCCCTGCGAGGGCAGAAGGAACCCTGCGATGTCCGGCCCCGTCGAGCCCGCCAGCCCCGCCCCGGCCGCGATCGGCCCGATCGACCTGGTGGAATACCCGCATCCTGCCCTGCGGCGGGTCTCCCGTCCGCTGGCGAAGATCGACGGCGAGATCCGCGAAGCGGTCTCGCGGATGTTCGAGATCATGTATCGCGAAGGGGGCGTGGGCCTTGCGGCCAACCAGGTCGCCCTTCCCTACCGGCTGTTCGTCGTGAATGCGACCGGGGTGCCGGACGAGGGGCAGGAAATGGTCTTCGTGAACCCCGTCCTCAGCCGGCCGCGGGGCACCGAGGTCCTGGAGGAGGGCTGCCTGAGCCTGCCGGGGTTGCGGATGGACGTGCGTCGGCCGGCGAAGATTCGCGTGCAGGCCTTCGGCATCGACGGAAGCTCGATCGACCTCGATCTCGACGGCTTCTTCGCGAGGGTGGTGCAGCACGAGTTCGATCACATCGAAGGCAGGCTCTTCACCGACCGGCTACCGGAGGCGGCGGCGATGGAGGCCGATCGCGAACTGGCGTCGTTCCGCGAGGTGTTCGCCGGCCGGCAGTCGCGTGGAGAGCTGCCGGATGACGAGGCGATTCACGCCAGGCTCGACGCCCTCGAGCGGGCACGGTGCACGGTCTGAGCCAATGCCGCAGTCAGCCCCGCAGGCCCCGCTCAATCTCGTGCTGATGGGCACCGGCCCGTTTGCGGTGCCGTTGCTGGAGTCGCTCATCGCCTCGCCCCACCGGATCACCGCGGTCGTGACCCGGCCCGACCGCACCGCTCCCGGCCGTCGGCCGCCGCCCAACCTCGTTCGCGAGGTGGCCGAGGCCGCGGGCCTGCCGGTGATCGATCCGCCCGATGTCAACGCCTCCGAGGTGCGGCGGAGGCTTGCGGCGGTGCGTCCGGATCTGTTGGTGGTCTGCGACTATGGCCAGATTCTCTCCGGAGACACGCTCGCCGTGGCCCGCCTCGGCGGGATCAACCTGCATGGCTCGCTGCTGCCGAGGCACCGCGGCGCGGCCCCGGTGCAATGGGCGATCCTCGAGGGGGATGCCGAAACCGGAGTGAGCGTGATTCGGATGTCGCCGGCCCTCGACGCGGGCAGCGTGATCCTCGCCCGCCGGGAGCCGATCCGGCCCGACGATACTGCCGCCACGCTCGAGCCGCGGCTGGCGGCCCTCGGCGGTGAGGCGGTGCTTGCGGCCATCGATCAGCTTGCGGCTGCCGGGGGGGGCGAGGTCGGCTCGCCGCAGGATCCTGCCGAGGTGACACGAGCCCCGCGGCTCTCCAGGGCGGATGGCGAGGTCGATTTCTCCGAGCCTGCTGCCCGCATCGAAAGGCGGCGGCGGGCGCTCGATCCCTGGCCGCGGGCGGCCACCTGCTTTGTTGCGGCTGACGGCAAGGGCCAGCGGCTCGTGCTCGGCCCGACCGCGGTGGCCGAGGGCGTGTCGGTGCCGCCGGAAACCCCGCCGGGAACGGTGCTCGCGATTGATGACGGCGACCCGGGCGGGATTACGGTGGCCTGTGGTGGGGCCACGGCGATCGTGATCCGCGGCCTGGTGCCCGCCGGCAAGCGGCCGATGACCGCGGGGGAATTTCTCAGGGGTTCGAGCCTCCGCGAGGGCACGCGGCTGGGCTGACCGCCCCCAAAAAAACGCGCAGACCTTTCCTGTGCTGAAGTTTCGTGCCGAAGCGGTCGTCGCTTCCGTATGATTTGGCAGGGAGTTCATCCGGGAGATCATGCATGAGTGCCCGGCGGCAGCAATCCACGCGGCGGGTCGGACGCATCGAACGGCTCGAGCCGGGGCAACTGCTCGCGGTCGATACGGTGCTCGATTTTTCGATTCCCCGCGACCTTCCCCCGGGCCACGACGTCTTCGCGGCGATCTGGGGACAGAAGCGGAGCGACAACGAGTATCTCGTGCTTCAACAGCAGGCTCAGCGGCCGGGTGACTATGCGTTCGTGCCGGTCTCGCCAGTTTCCTTGCCGCAGCCAATCAACGTTTCCACGCTCGCAGACACGCAGTTGCGGCTCCCGCTGACCGCGGTCGAATCCGCTGGCTTTGGTGGCATCGTGGGTGGCGTGGTCGTGCTTTTCGTGGCTCCCGCAGTCGCCCCCCCCGACTTTCCTCTCAACGGGTCGAACGAACCGACGGTGCCCACCGTGAGCACCAATGCCGGGGACCTCTTCGGGCTCTTCGAGTGGGCCTATCCCGAAAGCGGAGGCAGTTATGCGCTCGACATCGACCTCTCCGAAGTCGATCAGATCAGTTTCCCGATCACGGTGGCCACCACGCCCGCCTCGACCGCCCTCGGCCTCGGCAATACGCAAGGACCGGCCCCGAGCCACTCGGTGACCGCCGGCTCTCACGATGAACAATCTCGCTTCAGCCACGCTTTCGTGGGAGGAAAACCGCTCGCCGCAGACGACCGGCTACCGGCTCTACCGTGGTGCCGGCACGATCCAAGGCAGCCCCACGAGCGGCACGCCTGTGGAGCCTGCGTCACTGGACGACTACGAACTCATCTACGAGGGCGGACAGACGAGCTTCATCGACAGCTTCTCGGCACAGCTCAATGACGACACGCCGCCGCTCAACGGCTATGGCTTCGATCACTGCGAAAGTGTCTCCTTTGAGTTCGTGGTGCCCAACGTGGGACCGGACAGCGAGGGCACCAAGTGGCAGGGGAACGTGGTGGACGATCATCCGGCGGTGGCCCATGCCGGTGCGGCTGGTGGAGGTTCGACCGCCACGATCGTACTCGACGTGGCCGCCCTGCCGGTGGAGGGGATCTACGACGGGCTCGAGGTCACGATCGATCCCGGTGGTGCCGGTCAGGAAACGCGAACCGTGCAGACGTCGACCTACGATCCCGTCAGTCGGCGGCACACCCTGACAGTCACTCCGGACTGGACGACAGCTCCTGCCGCCGGCACGCCCTACGAAATCACCGGTCGCTACCGGGGGCTCGTGCTCTCGGCCGCTGAAGGCTACCTGCATGCCGTCGGCCCCCAGAACGAATCGGCGACCTTCGCGATTCTCGAGCCGATTTTTCCACCAACACCAAGGGAATCAGCGGACTCTCGCCGATGCCCGACTGGGTCAATGCGGGCGGGGGTGTGATCGCCAACTACACGATGTCACCGGCCCAGATGGTGTTCGCCCAGCTCGGTGTTTTTGCCAGCAATGCGATCGACTCGGCGATCGCCGCCGACAACGGCTTCCTTGATGCCGCGCAGCTCGGTGGGCTCGAGCGGATGGTGGGTGCGGTCGAAAATGCGGTATCGACGGCGTTCAATCGCGGCCTGGCGACGCAGTTCACTCTCGCCCCAGACGCCTGGGCGACCGCCCAGGCGTTCAGCCAGCCGCCCGCGTCGGCCCGCGCCGGCGTCGGCAGCGGTGAGCTGACCGCCGGCACCGATTATTACTATGTGATCACGGCGGTCGATGCCGACGGCAATGAGTCGACACCCGGCCGGATGGTCCGTGGCACGGTGGCTGTCGGTGACGACGGAATCAGGCTTGCCTTCGGAGCCCTGCCGGCAACACCGCCGGCCGGGAAGCCGTTCCAGGGCCCGGTCTACCAGTCGTTCAACGTCTATCGCTCGACCTCGCCTGATCTCTCGGCGATGCGGAAGCTCTACGTGCTGACCAACCGCACGACCCCGGGCTTCTCCGAGTTTACCGACTTCGGCACGGGTTATGACTACGCCGCCGGTAATCAGTCCCAGGTGACCCCGGTGACCCTGCCATCAGCGCAGACGGCTCCGCCGCACGTCTTTTACGCCCCCGGTTCGACTGCGAACGACTACGCGGAATTCCTGCACCGCAATGCCAGCTTCGATCCTGTCGACGGTGTGAGCATCAACGGTCTGGTCTACGGCTTTCCCTACGACGACAACGGTGGCAACTCCACGAACATCGGCTACACCGCGGGCAACAATCCGCAGAGCCTGGAGATTGCGATCAATCCCTGGACGGCCGCAGCCGATGTCCGCGAGGTTGTCTCCGGTGACTTCAGCGGCGACGGCCTGACCGACGTTGCCCAGCGGCGAATCGAAGGCACCCGCAAGGGGCAGTGGTGGGTCACCTCCACGGCCGAGACGGGCCTGCCCGAGACGGAACTGATGCGGGGCTGGTCGACGCTCGTCGAGTGGAACGACATCGTGGCAGGGGATTTCAACGGTGACGGGATCGACGATATCGCCGGTCTGACCGACGGCAACGTATGGTACGTCTTGGTCAATGCCGCGCCGGGCGGATGGAGCTGGAGCAACGGGCTCATGAAGGCGTGGAGTCGCCAAGAGCAATGGCGGGACATCACCGTGGCTGACTTCACCGGTGATGGAGCCGACGACATTGCGGCCCGTGTGGCGGCCAATGGCAGTTGGTATGTGCTTCAGCGAGAGTCGGCGGCCTATGCCAACGTCTTCTTCGGCGGGGCCTGGTCGGCCGCCGATACCTGGGAGTGGGCCTTTGCCGGACGCTACGACACATCCGGCAGAGCTGGATTGTTGGGTCGCAGCACCGGCGACGCCTGGCGGAAATCGCTTTCCAGCGGCACCAACTTCGCCACGACCTCGCCCGCGGGATACCCGTAAGCAGCGGCGGAAAATTCGCTCCCGTCCCCATTTATTATAGTGGCGGCATGATGCGACGGCTGTGGATCGATACGGTGGGCTGCCAGATGAACGTGCTCGACAGCGAGCTCGTCGTGGCGGCCCTGCGGCGGCGAGGCTGGCAGCTGGCAGGCTCCCCGGCCGAGGCCGACGCCGTCTTCTACAACACCTGCAGCGTCCGCCAGCATGCCGAGGACAAGGTCTACTCCGCCCTCGGACGGGTGCGGCAGGAAAAAGAGAAGCGGCCGGGGCTCGTCGTCGGGGTGCTTGGCTGCATGGCCCAGAAAGACCAGCAGCTCGTGCGGAGCCGCGCCCCCTGGGTCGATCTCGTGGTCGGCCCGGGCCAGTTGCACCGCGTGCCGGCCCTGCTCGAGGGCGTGCTCGCCGGCAGCGGACCGCAGATCGAAGTCAGCCTTGACCGCTCCGCCGGCAGCCGCGAACTCGTCGCGGAGAGCTTCGAAAGCTACGACCCAGACCGCGACGCGGCGATGCGGCCGACCCCCTTCCAGGCCTTTGTCCGCACCCAGACGGGCTGTGACAAGTTCTGCAGCTTCTGCGTCGTGCCGAGGGTTCGCGGGCCCGAGCAGGCCCGTCCGCCCGCCGCGATTCTTGCCGAGGCCCGCAAACTCGTCGACGAGGGCTGCCGTGAGATCACGCTCATCGGCCAGACGGTCAATTCCTACCGCTGGAGCGACGGCGGACGGACCACCAGGCTCGCCGACCTGCTCGTGGATCTCGACGCGGTCGACGGCCTCGACCGCATCCGCTTCGTGACCAACTACCCGCGGGACATGACCGACGGCCTGATCGCCGCGGTCCGCGATCTGCCGAAGGTCTGTCACTACCTCCACGTGCCGGCCCAGCACGGCTCCGACGCGGTGCTCAAGCGGATGAAGCGGGGCTACACGATCGGTGAATACCTCGAGATGCACGCCCGGCTCACCGAGGCGATTCCCCATGCCGCGGTCACCAGCGACTTCATTGTCGGCTTCTGCGGCGAGACCGACGAAGAGTTCGAGCCCACGCTCGAGCTGGTTGAGCGGCTGAAATTCAAAAACAGCTTCATCTTCAAGTACAGCCCCCGCCCGGGCACGAAGGCCTTCGATCGGCAGCCCGACGACGTGCCCGAGCCGGTCAAGAAGGCTCGCCACAAGGCCCTCCTCGAGGCCCAGTCGGCCGCCAGCCTCGCGGGCAACCTGCCCTTTGTGGGCACCCGGCAGCGGGTGCTCGTCGAGGGGATCAGCCGTCGCGACGAGAAGCGGGCTGGTGTCGACGGGGAGACCGACGAAATCCCGCAACTCTCCGGCCGCACGATGTGCGACCGGATCGTGGTCTTCGACGCACCGCGGCGGCTGGTGGGCCGGATCGTGGATGTCGATGTTCTTGCAGCCGGCCCCTGGGCGATGTCGGGCGTGCTCGCCGAGACCGCAGCCGGCGGGACATCGCCTTCGTTCGCGGAGGCCGGCCCGGACCCGGTCCTCCACGCGATCAGCCTGTCGGCCGTCGACCGGCCTGGACGGGAACACGGCGATGCCTGAGATCCGCCGCCTGCTCGACCAACCGCAGGTGGCGGCTGAGTGGGGGCGAAGCGCGGGACTCGCCGAGGAACGCACCGCGGCCGCCGGTCTCATTGCGATCGCCCGGGCCGGTGTGCCGCTCGACCTCCTGGCAAGCCTTGTCGACTCGCTGGCAAGACTGCTGCCGGGGCTCTCCTCGCCCGACGCCGTGCTGCGGTTTCTGGCCCGCTACCTCGAGGGCGTCCGTAACCCGACCGCCGCGGCGGCCCTCTTCGACCGCGAGCCGGCCTCGCTCGGAATCCTGCTGCGGATCTTTGATGCAAGCCCCCACCTTGCCGAGATCGTGATCCACGATCCCGAGGCCTGGGAGGAGGTTCGGCTCGGGGAGGGCCGCCCGCTGAAGCGGGAAATGCTCGTAGCCGAACTGGCCGCGGAGCTGAGGCTGGTGACCGAGCCGGCCGCGGAGTGTGCCGCCCTGCGGAGGTTCAAGCGCCGGCAGTTGCTGCGAATCGCCTACGGCGACATCGTTGTCGGTCAGCGGCTCGAGACGGTGACCACCCAGATTTCGCACGTGGCCGACGCGGTGGTCTCCGCCGCGGTTGAGGCGGCCCTGCGGCGAGGGATCGCCCAGCGGGGCCGGCCGCTCGATCCCGATGGCAGGCCCTCGCGGTTGGCGGTGCTGGCTCTGGGGAAGCTCGGCGGCGGCGAGCTCAACTACTCCAGCGACATCGATCTCGTTTTCGTCTACTCCTCGGAAGGACGGGTGCGGGGCCCGCGGTCCTCGAGCAACGCGGAGTTCTACGAGCGGATCGTGCAGGAGGTGGTGCGGATGCTCTCCGAGCCGACCGACCTGGGAATCGCCTATCGCGTCGATTTGCGGCTTCGTCCCGGTGGCAGGGCGGGGCCGGTGGCGATGCCGCTGGAGCCGATGCTGCAGGCACTCGACACCGCCGGGAGGACCTGGGAGCGGCAGGCCTGGATCAAGGGCCGCGTGGCCGCCGGTGACCGCGAGCTTGGGGAGCAACTGCTCGCCGGACTCGAGCCCTGGGTCTACCGCCGGTGGCTCTCGCGGGCCGACATCAGCGGGATCAAGGCTCTCAAGCGGCGGATCGAGCAGAGGGCCCGCCGCGAGGGCGCCGACTTGCACGACATCAAGGTCGGCCGCGGCGGCATCCGTGACATCGAATACACGATCCAGTTTCTGCAGCTGCTCAATGGCGGCGACACCCCTGAGATCCGCACCGGCAACACGCTCGAGGCGATCCGCCGGCTGGCCGTCGCCGGTGGACTCACCGACAAGGAGCGGGAGGTGCTCGAACGCAACTACACGCTCTTGCGAACGGTGGAGCACCGGCTGCAGATCCTCTTCGATACCCGCATCCACCGACTGCCGGAAGATCCCGCCGCTCGGGAGTCACTTGCGATACGGCTCGGCCGGCCCAAGGCAGAAGGATCGCTCGCCGCCTTCGATGCGGAGCTTGCCGATGCCACCCGGCTCAACCGCACGATCCTCGACCACCTGCTCCACGACGCCTTCGCCGACGAGGATGAGGCGGAGCCCGAGACCGACCTGGTGCTCGACCCCGAGCCGCCCGAGGCTGTGGTGCGGGAGGTGCTCGGTCGGCACCGGTTTTGTGACGTCGCCGCCGCCTACCGCAACCTGGTCGCACTCGGCGAGGAGCGGGTGCGATTTCTCTCCACCCGTCGCTGCCGACATTTCCTGGCGGCGATCGCACCGCGGCTGCTTGCCGCGATCGCCGCCACGCCCGATCCCGATGCGACGCTCGTGAACCTCGCCCGGGTGAGCGACTCACTCGGCGGCAAGGGGTTGCTCTGGGAGCTGTTTCGCTTCCATCCCCGCTCGCTCGACCTGACCGTGCGGCTGTGTGCTTCGAGCCCCTATCTCGCCGGCATCCTGGTGGGCAACCCGGGCATGATCGACGAACTGCTCGACAGCCTGCTGCTCGGCCGCCTGCCCGACCAGGCCGATCTCGACGAGATGCTCGCTGAGCGGTGCCGCGGCGCCGTCGACCCGATGCCGATCCTGCATGCCTTCAAGGCCTCGCAGCAGCTTCGCGTGGGCGTTGGCGACATCCTCGGCAAGCAGGACGTGACGGCCACCACGCGAACGCTCTCGGGCGTCGCCGAGGCGATCGTGAAGTGGATCGTGGACTCCGAGGAGGCGAGGCTCGTCG
>CAZRKH010000083.1:0-26085 GCA_964600785.1 uncultured Chitinophagaceae bacterium | reverse complement strand
CGGTGATACGCTCACGCTGGCCTTCACGGGCGCCGCCGCCGCGACGATGCCCGATAACTACACCTACACGCTTACGGCGGATGACGTCGCCGCCAACGGAACCGGCGTGTTTCGCAAGCAGGGAACCGGCACGCTCACGCTCACCGCGGCCAATACCTTCACCGGAGAGACCCGGATCTCGGCCGGGACCCTGAAGCTTGCGTCCACCGGCTCGCTGTTGTCCTCTCTGATCACGATCGAGGATGGTGCCTCGTTCGACGTGTCGGAGGTCACCAACTTTGCCGTTGGGCCCGGGCAGGCACTGGGCGGGTCGGGCAGCTTCGCCGGCAGCCTGCTGCTCGACGCCGGGGCGGGACTGGTTTTCGATTCCGGCAACCCGCTCACGCTCACTTCGGGCACGGTCTCTTTCGGGGCCGGCTTCGGCGTCGATGACATCGTCGGTCTCGACGGCGCCAACGTCTCCGAGGGGCTCTACACGCTGATTTCCGGCACGGTCGATCTGACCGGCGTCGACAACGTCGGGTTTGCCAACCGACTTGCAATCGGCGGTGGGAAGGAAGCCTATTTTCAGCAGGGCAGCCTGCAGTTGGTGGTCGTGCCCGAACCGGCAAACTTTATTTTCGCCGGCATCGGCCTGGCGATGGTGGGCTGGCAGTTCTGGAGGCGGGGCAGGATCGCGAAGGTCACCGGCGGTCGCCGGCGAAGCCACCCGCCGTCCAAATCATGCCCCCCGCGGCCCGGCAAAACCAGCTGCGACGAGCCGCGGCCACTCGCCTCGGCGTGACCCCCAGCTTCTCGACCGCGTCCGCATGACGGCTCGGGCCGTGCACCTCGCCCCAGCGCCGAGGTTTGGGGGTCGCCGGTCGCGTTCTGCGGCGGCAGACGTGTTCCACAGTCTGCTAAGGTTATGCTTACGATAAATGGAGCGACAGCATGGCAAGGACCGTACCGCCGAGGTCATTCGCTGGCGAAGCTCACGTGAAAGGGAGACCCATGCGCTATCGTGTGTTGCTCGAACAAGACGAGGATGGCGTCTACGTAGCCGAAGTGCCAGCGTTGCCGGGCTGTATCTCACAAGGCCGAACACGTGCAGAAGCGCTTGCCAATATAAAAGAGGTGATCACCGGTTACGTCGAAAGCCTTACGGCTCACGGCGACCCAATTCCACCTTCGATCAGCGAGGAGGTCGTAGAGGTACTTCCGTGAGCGTATTGCCGGTCGTCTCAGGCCGCGAAGTGGTCGAACCTCTTGGCAAATTGGATACGTGTTGGATCGCCAGCGCGGCAGCCACATGACTTTACGCCAACAGGATCCGCCTCACCGTCGTTTGACGGTTCCAGACCACAAGGAACTTGCCAAGGGCACGTTGCGAGTGATCATCCGACAGGCTGGTTTGACGCTCGACGAATTCAGAGATCTCCTCTGACCTGAGAAGGTGGCTGATAAATCGCTCAACTGGAGCCGCGGTTGGACGCGGAATCTGTAATCAACGTCGCTGGTCGCCGCCCGGTGAGTTCGGACATTACGGATATCTCAGGATTCCAGCCCTTCTGCGGGCCGAAGGTTGGTGGGTGAATCACAAGCGGTTTGGGGTGAAGACACGCCTCAATCGGGCGGGTCTTGGTGAATGCGACGCTGGAGGATGATTCGCAGCGGCTCACCGCCGGCCGGGTCGATCACGACCGACGCGGTGGCGTAGACGACCGGCGAACGCGAATAGATCGGCTTGGGCGTAACGACGTCGGTGACGGCGATACAGCCCTTGTACCACGACACGCCGGGTGTCTTGTCGTGTGGGCCGACAAACTCGAATCGCTCGCCGGCGGCCAGCGGCTCGTCTCGCAGCGAATAGAGATGAACGCGACGCAGCGAGCCGGGCTGGTCGATGTGCTCGAGTTCAATCGGCAAGTCAGCCGCCGCACTGGCGGGTGTTTCATTCGCCGACATTCGGCTTTTCGGCAGCGTCCTGTGTGGGCTCGGCCGCGTCGCCGGTCTCGCCGGTGAGTGGCTTGCCTTCGCGGAGCCGGCGGCGTGCCTCGTCGAAGGCCTTGCGGGAATCAAACTCGTGGGTCGTACCATCGACGGCGATCGTTCCCTTGAATTTCCCGTTGATCGTGCTCGTGCTGATCGAAACGCTGCGGCCGCCACCGATCCCGCCGAGAGCCTGCATGTCCTGCATCTGCTCGAGCAGGTCGATTCCTGCGGCACCGCCGAATCCCTCGATCTGCATCCGCCCGATCATCTCCCGCAGCTGCTTCTCGAGGCCGGCCCGACCGCTGGCCCGCCGCCGCTCACCGGCCTTGAGAGTGACCGACTCGAGCAGCTGCTCGCCGGGGCCGAGGGTGCCAAAGCCGGCCGAGCCATCGACCACCTCCACGAGCGTGTCGCCGACGTCATCGACATCGACCGCCACGCTGCCATCGAGATTGGCGATCACCGAGGAGGGCGTCATGATTCGCACCGCGGCGGTCGGCCCGGCAACGGCCTTCATCCTGCCCTCGACGAGCCGCAGCAGGTTTTCCCCGGAAACCTCGATTCGAGCCGGGCCCTCGAGGTCGATCTCGAGGCCCGGCAGGGCGGTCACGCGGGCAGTGCCCTCGGCGAGTTCGTGGTCACCCTCGGGCAGCCGTCCGCCCTCGCCCGGACCGCCCGCCTTCCAGACCGCCGAGGTGACCGTCTCGAGGGGAGGGCCGTTCACGGCCGGGGCCGCATCGGCGAATCTGTCAGCGGGTGGCTCGGCAGGCTTCACTGCCAGCCTGCCCGGCCGTACGGGCTGCTGCACGTCGTCAGCCTCAGCCGGCATGGCCGCATCGCCGTCCGCATCGGCCACGCGATCCGGCCCGAGGGTGGGCCGGGGCTCAGGGGGGATGTCTTCCGGCAAAGTTCGCTCGCGGGGAGTCTTGTTCACGGGCGAATCCTGCCTCGGTGGAGCCTCGGCGACATCCCGTGGCCTGGCGGGGGCAACCGCGGCTGGGGGTTCTTCCCGCAGCTGCAAGAAGACCGTGATGGCCACGGCCGCCGCGGCAGCAGCAAGCGGCGCGAGAATACCGACCCTCGGCCAGCCACCGCGAGCTTTCGCCGAGCGGCCGCCGCGACCGAGGCGTCCCCGGGCCGCGCGTGGCGAAACGCGGACCCCCACACTGCCCTCGCGGTCAGCTCCGGGATCGGGTTCGCCGCTGAGATGCCGTGCCTCGGTCAGGGTGTCGAGGCTCTCGACCCTCGCGATGACCGAGGCCACGAAGCTGCCAGTATCGGCCGGACAGGTGACCCGCAAGGCCCGATCGATCGCCTCGTCCTCGAGCAGCCGCGGCGGAAGCTTTGCATCCCGCGAGAGGGCGTCGGCCAGGAGCGTGCGATCGGCTTCACCGAGGGGTGAGCCCTCGAGGCGGCGGGTCCAGGCGTCGTTGACGAGCTGGTCGGTCATGTCGTGCATGGCTGTTCTCCGGTTGCCGCGAGCCTGCGGCGGATACATGTTCCCAATGCGGTGCGAATTCGCAGCAGCGCCATCCGTACGGCACTGCCACTGCGATCAAGCGAGCGGGCGATCGATTCAGCTGAACGGCCGAGGGTGTAGTGTTCCTCGACAAGCTGACGGGACTTCTCGGGCAGTTCAGCCAGGCAGGCGGCAAGCTGCGCCTGCAAGCCTTCCTCGGCGAGCAGATCCGCCTCGGCGGCCCGGCCGGCCCTGACTTCGGCGAGTGTCGCCTCGAGGTCGGCGACCGCATGGGTCCGTCGCCGGGCAAGCAATCGCAGCAGCGAGACCGCCCGATTGCGTGCCGCGGCGAAGAGCCAGCCGCGAAAGCTGCCCTCGCCGCGGTAGCTTGCCAGCCGGCGGTAGCAGTCAATGAACACCTCCTGCGCCACGTCGTCGGCGGCATGCACGTCACCAAGCAGCCGTGAGAGAAACGCTCGCACGGCCCGTTCGTGCATCCCCACCAGCTCGGCAAAGGCCTCGCGGTCACCCCCGACAGCCCGGGCGAGAATCACCTCCTCGCTCCGGACATCGGGGGCGTGGGCCTGCAGCCTGCCGCTGTCGTCACTGATTGTCGGGGAAGGCCTCATTGAGCATCCGCTCCATGTCACCGCCGGCGGCAGCCCGCATCCGCTCGAGCAGACCTCCGGCTCCACCGCCACCCAGCCCGCCACCGCCACCCAGCCCGCCACCAGCGGCACCGGCCTGGCCGCCAACGGACCGCTGCATGCCTGCGGTTGCAGCCTTGCCGTTACCGGCCCGCTCGAGCACATAGCGGCGGTAGAGGTCGTAGGCGACCGGATCCTTGCCGGCGAGCGATTGGGGGCTCGCTGCCGCCACAAACTCGGATGTCGGCGGCTCGACCGAGCGGTCGATGCGATGGACGACGATCCGCGTGGGGCTGTCGGTGATCCGGATCGATTCCTGTTCCCGCTCCACGCTGGTGATCCGCCTGCCGCCGATCAAACGGGTCGTGACCGCGGCATCGTCCACGGGGCTTTCGCCTGGCCCACCGGGGATGTAGGGCCGCTCACTCTTGTCGAGGGGCAGCTCGTCGGACTCACCGGTGTTGATCGAGATCGCGACCTCGCTGCGGGCCATCGAGGCGGAGTTGGAGTTGTTTCTGTTGTTGAGGTTCTGCGGACCGTTGCCCGAACTGGAGGAGTTTCCGTTCGACGACGAGCGGCCGTTGGCCATGCCGGACGCCGAGGCCGAGGCCGAGATCCGCACGCCATTCTGCTTCAGCTTGCGGAGTTTTGACTCAATCGACGTCTCCTCCGAACTCGATTCACTCGCGGAGGATTCGACCGGCTCGGAGGAATCGCCCTCGTCGGCACGCAGGGGAAAGGCCGGGGCCAGGAAAACCGCAAGCCCGCAGAGGCACGGCACGACAGAAAGGGAGGACTTGATTCGCATGACACGCTCCTCGACAGTGAAAAAAGGCGGGGCTGGGTGAATACCGCAGTGCGGGGCCGCATCTGCAGCGATTGACGCTCCGCAGCCTCGTGCAGGCCGCGTTCAACAAGATGACGCCACGACCCCGCGAATCGTCACAAAAAAATTTGCGGACGCGGTTTATTCGCTCCCGTCCCCATTTTTTTGGGGGGGTGGGAGGGTTTTCCAGAGGGTCGATTCCGACTGCAGAAACAGGCTGCCGTCGGCCACCGCCGGGGTGGCGGTGAAGCTGCCGGGAAGCGTGTTTTGTGCGACGATCACCGGCTCCTCGCCCACCCTCACCAGGAAGGCCGTGCCCTCCTTGTTGACCGCCACGAGCAGTTTGCCGACGAGAATCGGGCTTGCCCAAAAGGAGCCAGCCAGTCGCAGCTGCTTGCGGACCTTGCCGCTGGCCGCATCGGCCAGCACGAGCACACCCCCACGATTGATCGTGGCCAGGCTCCCACCGAAGGCCAGAGGACTGGCAATCCCGCAGGAGAGCTTCGGCTGCCGCCAGGCCGGCCGGCCTGGCCCGCCGGGAACCACCGCGGTGAGCCCGTCGGAGGGAATGCAGACCAGCTCCCCCGAGGCGGTCGTCATCGGGATGCCGCTGCAGTCGCCCTCCCAGCTCCAGGCAAGCTTCCCGGTGGCCGCCTCGCGAAGTTCGAGGCCCTCGGGGTTTTGCAGGAGCACGCCAGGCCCGCCGGGGCAGGCCAACTCCAGCGGCGTGGCCCAGCTGGCGATTTTCCGTCGCTCCACCAGCCAGCGGTCTTCGCCGTCCGCCAGGTCGATCCCCGCCGCGAAGGCGTCACCCTGACAGTCGATCTGCACGACCACCACACCGCCGGCGGGCGTCTGGATGATCCGCGGGCTCGAGCCCATGCCAACGTCATTGCCCGCCCGCGGATGCTCAACGGCCAAATTTCGCTGCCACACCAATCGGCCGTCGAGATCGAGTGCGAACAGGTCGCAGGATGAAAAGAGGGCCACGATCCGCGTCGCGTCGCTCGCCGGCGTGCAGGAGGCGACGGCACTCGTAGGGTGGGTCAGCGTCCGGCCGGTGGCGGTAAAGCGACGCTGCCACCGCGGTCGGCCGGTCTCGCGGTCGTAGGCCACCACGTGCAGCCGGTCCTGCCGCGGGCCGCTCGAGGCGGTCGTCACCACCAAATCGCCAACCACGATCGGGCTGGCCACGCTGCGGCCGGGGAGGTCGGCTCGCCAGGCGATCCCCTCGCTCTCGCTCCAGGCGGTACGGATCGTCTCACCGGGAGCGACGCCCAGCCCGTCCGCCCCGCGAAAGGCGGGCCAGTCGGCGGCGGACGCGATACCGACCACGACTGTGGCTGCCGCAAGCAGCCAGACAGACAGACGAGGCGGACACTTCATGGCTGGACCCCCAGCGGCGTGCCAAGCGGGTCGCAGATGCGAAGCTGGAACTTCCACTCCCCGGCCCACGGCTCGGTCTGTTCGTTCTGGCAGCACTTGACGAGCACGAGGTTGGTGCCCGCCCGAAACTCCGCCTCGGCCACGTATTGATCGATCGCCTCGGAGGCATGGTAGATCTCGTGGGCCATCACCGGCTCGCCGTTGACCCACACCGCCACGGCGCAGGGACTTCCGATGCGGACCTCGGCGGTACGGCCGCGGGGCATGTCGACCTCGGCGGCGGCATAGGCGAGCACACCCTTCTTCGTTCCGATCGCCCCGTTGAGGTCGACCTCGCCGTGCGGCCCCTCGGCGGCCACCTCCCTCCAGGAGTCGGTGTCGGGGGTGACTGCGGCCTCGGGCGGGTAGACCTTTGCGAAGCCCACGCCGCCGCGGTTGTCAAAAGGCTCGCTCAGCCGCCATCGTCGCAGGAAGCCGAGCACCTCGGCCACGTCGACCGCCTCCCCTGCTTGCTCAAGCCTCGCGGCGATCCGCTCCACCTGCTCCACGTCCCGGGCGGAGCCGAGTAGCCCGCGACAGGCTGCCAGTTCCGCCTCGGCCCCCGCGGCAGCCGCGGCGGTGAGCCGCGCATCGATCGCCTTGTATCGCAGCGGCAACGCCGGGTCGTCGATCATCCCGGCGACCGCCGCGGCGGCCCGCGGCGGATCGGCCTTTTCGAGCCACTCAGAGGCCAGCACACGGCCAGCCGCGGGCCGGGTGTCGTCGATCACGAATCCGGCCACCGCATCCAGAGGCAGCCGCCCGGCCATCCGTTCCACCGCCCGGTCAAGGCCGTGGGCCAGCCAGTTGGCACCCCCCGGCGTGGTCTCGGCAAAGGCAGCCAGGCAGGGCAGGAGCATCTCCGGCTCGATCAGCGAGAGTCGATCGGCTTGTGCCGCGGGTGCCGCGGGGCTGCCCTCCGCCTTCGCCAGCCGGGCGGCAATCGCCA
The DNA here is from genome assembly GCA_964600785.1 of uncultured Chitinophagaceae bacterium. Lineage (GTDB taxonomy): Bacteria > Planctomycetota > Planctomycetia > Pirellulales > UBA1268 > M30B53. The sequence continues at coordinate 18,805 of CAZRKH010000083.1, read as the reverse complement.
CCGCCTCCGACAGGCTGGCTGGCGGCTCGGCGGCCACCGCCCGGGAGATCCCGATCCCCACCGCGGCCATCACCGAGGCCGACAGGCAAACGAATTCAACTGCTCGCATCGGACCCTCGCTGCGCGGGCGGCCGGTGTCACGGTCTGACGCGGATTGCGATCCCGCCGACCGGGAAGCCGGCCCATCTCTCCTGGAGCCCTCGGGGCGGGACCCCGAGCGCCGCTTGTACGCCACCCGGGCCGCCAGTCAGACTTCTCCGCAGGTATGGTACCGCCTGGACGCCACTGAAGGGAGCAACCACATGGAGCGACGCGGGTATCTCGGCATCGACCTGGGCACGCAGGGCGTTTCGGTGATTTTTGCCGATGAGTCGCTGGAAATTTTGGCCACCGGCGAAGGCTCGTATGAAATGGTTCCCGGCCTGGCCGCGGAATGCTACGAGCAGCAGCCGGCCGACTGGGAGCGGGCCGTCGCAGACGCCGCCGGGCAGATGCACCGGCTGCTTTCCGAGGCGGGCATCGAGCCGGAGGTGCTCGCAATCGGCATCTCGGGGCAGATGCATGGCGAGGTGCTCTGCGACGCCGCCGGAGAACCGCTCGCCGCGGTGCGGCTGTGGTGCGATGCCCGCAACGAAGCCGAGGGCCACGAACTGACCGAACGGCTGGGCGTGAAATGCCCCAAGCGAATGACCGTCGCCCGCTGGCTGTGGACGATCCGCACTCGGCCCGATCTTGCCGCCCGCACGGTCCACCTCACCACGCCCGGCGGCTGGCTGGCCCATCGGCTCACCGGCGAGTGGAACCTCGGCATCGGCGACGCCTCGGGCATGTTCCCGATCGATCAGGCCACGCTCGACTACGACCGAGGCCGGCTGGAGATCTTCGACACGCTCGCCGCCGAGGCCGCCCCGCACGCCGGGCTGCCCCCGCTCGCCGGGCTCCTGCCGCAGGTCCGCCGTTGCGGCGAGGACGCCGGTCGGCTCGATGCCCGCGGAGCGGCCTTGCTGGGGCTGGCCGAGGGCATCCCCCTGGCGGCGGCCGAGGGGGATCAGCCGGCGGCCCTGGCCGGCTCGCTGATCGCCGAGCCGGGCATGGTGGCGATGAGCTTCGGCACGAGTGTGGTGGCCAACGCCGTGGGCGACCGTCCCTTCCGGGGCGTCTCGCGAGCGATCGATCACTTCTGCGCCGCCGACGGCCGGCCGATCAACATGGTCTGGCTCCGCAACGGCACCACCGCGATGAATGCCGTCGTGCGATTGGTCGGCGGCGAGGGTGATGCCTTCGCTGCGGTGATGCCGCAGCTGCTTGCGGCTCCCGACGATTGCGGTGGACTGCTCGCCCTGCCCTTCATGGACGACGAGCCGGGCCTGGGCGTCTCCCGTGGCGGGACGGCGCTGCTTGTGGGCCTCAATCCCGACAACGCGACCCCTGGCAACGCCGCCCGGGCGATGCTCCTGGCGACGGCCTTCAATCTCCGGCTCGGCTGCGAGGAACTCGATCGCCAGGGCTTTCCCCGCAGCGAGATCGTGCTCTCCGGCGGTCTGGTGAAGACGCCCGAGCTCGGCGGGGTGATCGCCGATGCCTTCGCCACGCCCGTCACGATTCCCGATGCGGCGGCCGAGGGCTCGGCCTTCGGCGCGGTGCTCCTGGCGAACTACCTCGGCGAGCGGCTCTCCGGCGGCGACGAGCCCTGGTCGGCTTTCCTGGCCCGGCATGCCGGCGGGACGGCCCGTCGCTTCGATCCGCGTCCGCAATCCGCGTCGACCCTGGCAGGCCTCTTCGACCGCTACCGGAAGCTGCTCGCGGCACGACCGGCCCTCGAGGCAGCCGGCTGAGCCGACACGGCGGCCGAAAGCAGGCCGGCTGGCCCCACGCGGCTCCCGAATCGCTCGCGCGGCTGCCGGAAGCGAGCCGCATTCTCGGCCGTGGGACAAGCCCACCGATCGATGTCGGCCAGCCGCTGACGAATTTCTAATTTGAAACACGAGTGCGTGGCGTGGGCATCACCGCGGACACCGAATCGATCCAGGCAAGCAGGTCGCCGAGCAGGGCCTCGCGGCGAGCCGGCTCGGCGGCGGCAAGATCCTCTCGCTCGCCGATGTCGCGGGCGAGGTTGTACAGCTCGACCGCGGCGTTGTCCGGCAGCCCCATGCGGCCACCGTCGAGCAGCCATTCCTCGTGGAAAAGATGCAGCTTCCAGTCGCCCTTGCGGATCACGCTCACCGGCCGCGTGCGGAAGCCGTCGCGAACATCGCGGGGCCGCCCCCGAATCACCGGCCTGTCGAGATAGCCGGGAAAATGCCAGAAGATCGCCTCGCGGGCCAACGCTCCCTGCTGCCGCAACAGCGGCAGCAGACTTTCGCCATCGAGCAGTGCACCCTCCGGCGGCGCAAGGCCCGCCGCCGCGAGGAAGGTCGGATAGAGATCGAGGTTGGTCACCGGCACGCTCGAGCGGCTGCCAGGGGCGACCACGCCCGGCCATCGCACGATCAGCGGCTCGCGGATGCCGCCCTCGTAGTAGCCGCCCTTGCTTCCGCGGAGCGGCTCTTGCGGCGAGGCCTGGGTGGCACCGTTGTCGCTGGTGAACACCAGGAGGGTGTTTTCGGCAAGCCCCAAGGCATCGAGCCGCTCCAGCAGCAGCCCCACGCTGTCGTCGAGGTCGCGGGTACAGGCGGCATACATCCCTCCGCCGCCGGCGACGTTCGCCGCCGCGCGGGATTCCGGTCTCGCCTGCAGAGGGGTGTGGATCGCGTGATGGGCGAGGTAGCAGAAGCTCGGCTGATCGCGGTGCCGCTCGAGGAAGTCGCAGGCGGCCCGGGTCAGCGCGAAGACCCCCTTGGGATCCTCCGGGGGACCCGGGCGGTTGGTCTGCAGGCCCTCGGGGAGTTCGCCATCGCCGAAGGAATTGAAGGATTCATCGAAGCCCTGCCGGGTCGGCAGGCTGCCCTCCTTTCCCGCGAGGTGCCACTTGCCGAAGTGACCGGTGGCGTAGCCGCCCGCCCGCAGGGCCTCGGCAAGCGTCACCACCTCCTCGGCGAGCCCGTCGCGGTTGGGGACCGGCTCGAGCCTCTGACTCTTTTTGGGGCCGCGGTCGGTACGGCCCACGGCATAGACCCCGTGTCGAGGCGTGTAGCCGCCAGCGAGCAGGCAGGCCCGGCTTGGGGCGCAGTTGCCGGCGGTGGCGTAGGCATCGGTGAAGACCATGCCCTCGGCGGCGAGCCGATCGAGCACCGGCGTCTGGCACCGCCGGCTGCCCTGGTAGGAGACATCCTTCCAGCCGAGGTCGTCCGCGAAGATCAGCACGATCGTGGGAGGCCGACCGGTCTCGGCCGCCGCCTCGCGCGGGCCGGTCATGCCCCACGCAGCCGCCAGACACACCGCCACCGACCCGGCCAGGAAACGCCGCCGCTGCATCCCGCTGAAGCTCATCGTGAGGGAAGACTCATGTTCCAGGACAGACCGGGCCGGACCGGCGGGGTCTTCCCATCAGGCGGCAGCGTGGAGGTCACCGCCTCGCGGAGGAGGCCTTGGAGCCGCTCCACCTCGGCGGCATGGGCAGGCTCCGCGGCGAGGTTGGTCAGCTCGCGAGGATCGGCCCGGTGGTCGTAGAGTTCTCGACCCTCGCGGCCCTCGTCCCACTCGGTGTACCGCCAGCGGGGCGTGCGGATCGAGTAGCCGAAATACTGCTGCGTTTTCGGCTTCTCATTTCCCGCTTCCCGCGGATTGCGTCGTCGCCGCATCACCTGCGTGATCGCCCAGCCCCGACCGGCCGCCTGCGGATCACGAAGCATCGCCACGAGGCTCTGGCCCTGAAGGTTGCCCGGAGCTTTCACGCCGCACAGTTCGGCGAGCGTGGGGAACAGGTCGACCTGCGAGACCGGCTCGGCCACCACGCCACCGTCCCGTGAAACGCCCGGTACCGCGATCAACAGCGGCACCCTGGCGCTTTCCTCAAAGAGACTCATCTTCTGCCAGAGACCATGCTCGCCCATGTGGTAGCCGTGGTCGCTGGTGAAGACCACGATCGTGTTCTCCGCGAGGCCTTGCTGCTCGAGCGCCTCGAGCAGGCGGCCCACCTGGGCATCCATGAACGAAATGCTCGCCGCGTAGGCCTGCCGGCACTGCCGTCGCAGCTCATCGCTCATCGCATCCTGCTCGGGCCTGCCGCTGGCGATCGCCGCTGGCGGCAGGTCGGCCCGGTCGGCCTCGATGCCGGTCACCACCGGCATGCGATCCTCGGGGTGCCAGGCGAAGTAGGGATCCCGCGGCGCCACGTAGGGCGTGTGGGGCCGGAAGAAGCCGACCGCCAGAAAAAAGGGCCGCTGCGGCCGGCGGGCACACCGCTGGAGCACCCAGGCCGCCTCCTCGGCGATCATGCCGTCGGTGTGGAAGCGGTCGGGCTTGGGCGAGGCATACCAGCTGAGCGTGCCCCCGAACTGCCACTTTCTCAGCGAGAAGATCTCCGGCTGCTCCTCGAGGCGATCGACGCCGACAGGATTGAGTTCGAGTTCCCAACTGGCCGGGTCGTCGTGGCCGTCGGTGCCCACCGAGAACGGCACGTTGTAGTGAAAGAGCTTGCCGATCCGCCCGGCGAAATAGCCCGCCCGCCGAAAGGCCTGCGGCATGCTCGGCTGCCCGGGAATTGTCTGCCTGAAGATCTGGGAGTTGGCCAGGATGCCGGTGGCGTTGGGATACAGGCCTGTGAGGAAGGAGTTGCGGCTCGGGCCGCATAAAGGAAAGCTGCAGTAGGCCCGCTCGAACCGCACGCTGCGTGCCGCCAGCCGGTCGATGTGGGGTGTCTTCGCCAGCGGATCACCGTAGCAGCCCAGCAGCGTGTTGAGGTCGTCCGACACGATCAAAAGCACATTGGGCGGCGGCTCGGCGGAGGAGGCGAGGGTGCCCAGGCCGGCGAGAAGTGCCGCGAGCAGCAGGACCGGCAGGGCGGGAGTGGCAGGGCGGGGGGGCATGCATCCCTTTCGTGGAGTTTGTGTGGGAGTTTGTGTCGGAGTTTGTGCCGCAAGGCGGCGGGCCGCCGTCAGCTCACCGTGAGCATCCGCGCCAGCGCCGTCGTGGCGAAGCGGGCGGTCTCGGGATCGACCTCGATCAGGTTCACCGGCCTGCCCGCCTCGAGATGCTCGAGGCTCCAGCAGAGGGGGGCCAGGGCGATCCTGTACATCGTGGCGCACATGCAGATCACCGGTGAGAGGAAGCGGATCTCCTGCTCGGGATGCTCCGCCTCCAGCCGTTTGACCAGGTGCAGCTCGGTGCCGATGGCCCACTTCGTGCCGGGCTTGGCCGCCTCCACCTGCCGGATGATGAAGCTCGTCGAGCCGGCCAGATCGGACTTCTCGACCACCTCCAGCGAACACTCCGGATGCACGAGCACCCGCACCCCCGGCACCGCTTCTCGCACCGCATCGACATGCTCCGGACGGAACATCGCGTGCACGCTGCAGTGGCCCTGCCAGAGGATCACCCGGCTCGCCTCGAGCTGCTTTGCCGAAACGCCCCCCGGCTCGCCGCCGGCAGCCGCGGCATGGGGGTTCCAGACACACATCGCTTCCAGCGGAATGCCCATCGCCCGGGCGGTGTTGCGGCCGAGATGCTGGTCGGGAAAAAAGAGCACCCGGCGTCGACGGGCGAAGGCCCATTCGAGTACTGCCCGGGCATTGCTCGATGTGCAGACGATTCCGCCGTGGCGTCCGCAGAAGGCCTTCAGACTTGCTGCGGAGTTGATGTAGGTGACCGGAGTGATTTCATCGGTATCGATCACCTCGCCCATGTCGGCCCAGGCCTCCTCGACCTGCCGGATGGCGGCCATGTCGGCCATCGAGCAGCCGGCGGCCATGTCGGGCAGCACGACCTTCACCCGCCGCCCCCCGCGGGCGGCCACCTGTTCGGGACGGTTGGCGAGAATGTCGGCCGTCTCGGCCATGAAGTGCACACCGCAAAACACGATCGCCTCGCAGTCTTCCCGCTCGGCGGCCGACCTGGAAAGCTGGTAGCTGTCGCCCCGCAGGTCGGCATGGGCGATGACGCCGTCCTGCTGGTAGTGATGGCCGAGGATCACCAGCCGCCGGCCCATTCGCTCCCGCACCGCCTCAATCCGCTCCGAGAGCCGGGCGTCGTCGAGCGAGCGGTAGTCGCCGAGGGCCGCGGCGAGGGCGGGTTCGGGGGTCGTCGTGGGCATCGCAGGACCTGTCGGTTGACGGGCTTTTGCTTCCGGAGCCAAAGGGCTTTATCGTGCTTTCCTGCAGTATATGGCGGTGCCGCTGCCCCGGGCCTGAGAGGCCGTTATACTGTCGGCTTTTCCGCAACACCGCAGCGAAGGCTGCAGTCCCCAGCAGGAACCGACCTCCGCCCATGGCACGCAAAACGGTCAACCGCAAAGAACTCAGGGCCCAGGTAGAAGCCGCCGAGGCCCGCGGCACGAAGAAGGCAGTCAAGAAGCCAACCAAAAAGGCGACCAAAAAGGCCGCGAAGACGGCGAAAAAAGCCGCCAGCGAGAAGCCGGACAAAAAGGTCGCCGCCAAGAAGACAGCCGCCAAGCGAACCACGAAGAAGAAGGTTGCCAAGGAGACGCGGATGAAGGCCTACTGGGGGGTATTCAACCAGTCGATGAAGCGGCTGCTGATCTTCGAATACGCCGACAAGCGGGCGGCCGAAAAGAAGGCCAAGGATCTTTCCGAGTCGCAGCGGAATCCGCATATCGTGCAGCTCGTCAAGGAGCCGATCACCGAGTAATCGAATCAAGGGCTTTCCAGCGGGCCGTGTGGGCCCGGGGAGGAATTCTCCATGCGATTCTTTGTTGTTTCGACTCATCCCTTCGTGAGTCTGAGGAGTGCATCGAGAGCAGCACCGGGGCTCCCGGCAGGACAGCCGGCGATGCTGCTGGTGCTGCTGGTGGTGGTTGCCCTGGCGGGGTGCTCGGGGGAGGAGCCACCGGCCCCCGCCGTGGAGAAGCCGGCAGCGGCCAAGCCGCAGGCGACGCCCCAGGCTGCTGCAGAGAAGCTGCCGGCAGTCGATCCGATCACGGCGATCCCGATCGGGCCCGATGGCGTCCGCTCGGCGGCACCCGAGGGCTGGTCGCGGGCTCCGCGATCGAGCAGCTACCTCGTCCGCTACCGGCGCGATCCGCGCGAGCCGTTTCCCTCGATCACGGTTCTCGATGCCGATCTACCGGGTGACATGCAGGAGGTGACCGCCGACAATCAGCCGGCCCTGGTGGAGGCGATTGCAGCCTGGCTTGCCGAGCGGTTCACCCGCGATGGCAAGAGCACCCTCCGCAAGCCGCCTGCCGGAGTGCGGCTGGGCGAACGCTTCGCTGTGACCTGGTCGGCACCGGCGACCGACAAGGTGGCCGGGCTCACCAAGCCGGTCGATGAGGTGAGCTATGGGGTGCTGGTGGGCGGCCGGCTCTACACGGTGGCCCTGCGAGCACCGACCGGCCGGCTCACGAAGCAGGCTGACCTCGCCGCCCGCGCGGTGGCCGCGGCGCTCTCGCTGCCCGATCCCGACGCCCAGCCCGAGATCGAGCCCTTTCCGGGCCTGGGTGAGGCCGCTGGCGAACCGCCCGGCGACGCGACTGATGATGAAAACGGTTCGAGCCCCGACGACGCCGACAACCCCGACAACCCCGAAAGCCCGTAGCCGCCGACAGGAGCTCGGTGCGTCGCGCGGCGGCAGCCGGTTCCGCGGAAACCGGCCTACGGCCCACCCCATGGGCTCTGCCAGTCGCCCCAGGCCTCGAGGTAGTTCACCAGCCCGGGCGAGTCGGCGGTATGGGCCTCGATCCAGGCCTTGGCGTCGTCGATGATCGCCTGTTCCTCCTCGAGGCTGATCACGCCGGCGAGCACCCGGCTCCTGAGATAGACGAAGTAGGTGTCGAGCACGTCGCTGCGGCAGTAGTCGTGGATCTCCTGCCGTCGGCCGGCGTCCCAGAGATCCTGCACCATGTGGCCGGCCACCGCCTGCTTGCCCGGCTTGCCGATCAGCGTGGCCGCCAGCGAAAGCCCCCCGGCGAACCGCACCGCCCCGCTGTTGGTCAACCACTCGTGGAGGTCGAGGTGGGCGAGGGTGTTGAAGCGGTTGCGTGGCTGCTCGAAACTTCGCCGGCTCTCGGCAAACCATTCCGGGATCGGGATTCCATAGCGGTAGCAGGCCAGCTCCAAGAGCGGCAGGTCGAAGCCGCGGCCGTTGAAGCTCACCAGCCGTGGCCTGCCATGCCGTTCCCAGCCCTTCCAGAACTGGCTCACGATCTCGTGGGGCCGCGACTGCTCTTCGTCGAGGGCCGAGAGGTTCACCAGCCGCTCGTCCGGGCCGATGGTGGCCACCACCAGCGAGATCGGCAGCTGGAAGGTGTGGGGGATGAAATCCCGGCCGTGCTCGGCGAGCAGCTCGTCCTTGTATTTTCGGATCGCCTCGACTGGCGAGAGCCGCTCGCCGGGATACCGCAGCCGCTGGATCAATTCACCGTCGGCAACGCTCTCGATGTCGAAAACGATCGTGGCGACGTTGCGGGACGGCATCGGGGCGGGCCTCCCTCGGGCTACCGACGGGCAAGCGGGTGGGCCAGCGGCAGCCAGGCCCCGTCGGCCCTGCTCGAGGCCACCGCCTGCTCGATGAAGAACATCCCTTCCACCCCGTCGCGGATGTTGGGATAGAGCGTGTCGACCCGCTCGAAGGGTTCCCCGGCGATCGCGGCGACCATCGCGTCGAATGCGGCCACGTAGACATTGGCGAACGCCTCGAAGAACGCCTCGGGGTGGCCGGCGGGCAGCCGGCAACTGGCCCGCTCGAGGTCGCTCAAAAAACCGGCATTGGGGTCGCGGGTGTAGATCCTGTGCGGCTCGCCGTTGCGGCGGACGAAGAGCTGGTTCGGGTTTTCCTGGTGCCACTCCAGGCTGGCCTTGGTGCCGTCGATCTCGATCCGCAGGTCGTTCTCCCGGCCGTGGCTGATCTGGGAGGCGGTCACCGTGCCCAGGCCCCCGCCGGCATAACGGATCACCGCATGGCCGTAGTCGTCGAGCGGCCGCGGGGGCTCGAAGATCCGCAGGTTCGCCGAGATCGACTCCGGCAGCAGGCCGGTCATGAAGCGGCCGAGGTTGTAGGCATGGGTGCCGATGTCGCCGAAGGCACCCGCGGCGCCGCTCTTGGCCGGATCGGTTCGCCACGAGGCCTGCTTCTGGCCCTCGGTCTCCAGACGGGTCCGCAGCCAGCCCTGGATGTATGCGGCCCGGACCGCCTGGACCTCGCCGAGTTCACCCGCCAGGGCCATTGCCCGGGCCTGCCGCACCAGCGGGTAGCCGGTGTAGTTGTGGGTCACGGCGAACACCCCGGCTGACCCTTCGGCGGCAGCCGCAAGCTCTTCGGCCTCGGCGAGCGTGAGCGTCAGCGGCTTGTCACAGACCACGTGAAAGCCGGCCTCGACCGCCGCCTTGGCCACGGGGAAGTGCATGTGGTTGGGCGTGGTGACCGAAACGAAGTCGATCCGGTCGCCCTCGGGCCGGGCCTTCTCCGCGGCAAACATCTCCTCGTAGGAGCCGTAGGCCCGCGAGGGATCGACGAAGTAGTCGGCGGCGGCCTGCCGCGACCGCTCCGGGCTGCTCGAAAAAGCCCCCGCAACGAGTTCCGCCCGATTGTCGAGCACCGCGGCGGTGACATGCACCCGGCCGATGAATGCCCCCGGACCGCCACCCACGATGCCCATCCGCAATTTGCGATTCAACGATCCATTGAGCCCCATGACCTTGTCCACCCTCGCTATGCCACGACTCGGTATGCCGCCATCGCGGCCTGAATGCCTGCCGATGGGCCCGGTTGTACCAGACCTCCCGCGGCGGCGGCAGGGGCGGCCGACGGCCCCCCCGCGTCGCCGGGACACGGCGGTTGCCGCGGCACCATCACCCGGCCTACGATACGAATTCGCGGCGTCGCACACCCGTTCGGCGGGCAGGCCGCGGCCGAGGAGACCGCAGGCTCACGGGCCGCCAGAGATGGGATTTCAGGATCGGGGCTACTACCGCGAACGCTACACGCCCTCCTTCGCCCCGGAGTGGACGGCGGTGATGACGATCATCATCGTCAACATCGGCCTCTGGGTGGCCAATCTGGTGGCCGCCGGAGAAATCCCGATCACCGCCTTCCTGGCGCTCAAGGGCAACCTCTTCGAGCGTCCCTGGGATCTGTGGCAGCTGGTGACCTACGGCTTCGTGCACGACCCCACCAGCCCGATGCATGTCTTCGTCAACATGCTGGCCCTGTTCTTCTTCGGCAGGGAGGTCGAGGCGGTGCTGGGCAGGGAGCGGTTTGTGCGGTTTTACCTGATCGCAATCGTGATCGCGGGCCTGGCCTGGCTGGCCGGCCTGCGGATCGAGGGCATGCGGGCGACGCTGGTGGGGGCCAGCGGCGGCGTGGCCGCGGTGATCGCGATGTTCATCTGGTATTTTCCCCGGCAGACCGTGTTGATCTACGGGATTCTGCCGGTGCCCGCCTGGGCCTTCGGTTTGCTCTATTTCTTCTCCGATCTACAAGGCGCCGCCGGTGGCGGTGGACGCGTGGCCCACGTGGCCCACATCGGAGGCGCCCTCTTCGGCCTGCTCTACGCATGGCAGGGCGGCCAGCTCGAGAACCTCACCCGTCGCATCGGCGCGGCCGCCGGGGGATGGTTTCGCCGCCGGCCTGATGTGCGGCTCTTCCGGGGACAGGACGACCGAGACCGGACCGACGACGCCGAATACGAGAAGCTCAAGGCCGACGTCGACCGGATCCTCGAAAAGATCAGCCGCTCCGGGGAGTCGTCGCTCACTTCCCAGGAGCGAAAGACGCTCGCCGACGCCAGCCGGCGGCTCAAGGAACGGATGCGGTAGCACGCGCAGCGGGCTCAGCGATCGAGCCTGCCGTCGTCGACGGCCGCGGCTCTCGGCTCTCGCGGGAGTGCACAGGCCTCGTTGATCGCAGCGGCAAGCTGCTCGAGTTCATCGCCGCGGAAGGCTCCCTTGTGGACCGAGTGGAGGCGGCCGGCCGCATCGAGCACCGCGATATTGGGCACGCCGGCGGTGAGCCCGAAGTTCCGCCGCATCGTGTCGTCGAAGTCGAGCCAGACCGGCATGCTCGGTGAGTCGCTGCGGAAGCGGCTGCGGGCAATCCCGTGGAAGGGCCGGGGAATCTCCCCCAGGCAGGCCACCGCGATCACCCGCACATTCGTCGCCGGCTCGCCCGCGGTCCGGCCGTCAGGCACCGCCGTGTGGTGTTCGGGATGGAACCGCAGATGCAGCCTTCGGCCGAGGTCACGACTTGCCTCGGCCCCCCGCCGCTCGGCGTAGACCAGGGCCACCACCTCACCCCGCATCGCGACCGTTTCATGCCGCTTGCGGAACTGATCTTCCATGGCGATGTTCATCACACGCCGTGCCTCGGCTGCCGAGAGCCGGCCGGCGGCCGGCAGAAGGATGGCCATCACAAGGGCCACCCGAAGCGTTCCAAGTTTCATCGTATCCGCCTCATGCGTGGTTCCGCGGCAACAGCCGAGGGGGGCGGGGGAATACCACGCCGCCGTGTTCGGTCACAAGGCCGTTTCCTGGCTGTCTGCGGATTCCCCGGGAACCCCTCGGGGCCCCTGCGAGGGAAGCAGCCGCAGCACCGCCGGCAGCAGGACCAGCGACGTGAACGTGCAGCTGGCCACGCCAAGGGTCAGCACCCGCCCGAGGCTTTCGAGCCCCTGGTGGCTGGCGACCATCAGGGCCCCAAAGCCGAGAATCGTCGTCAGCGCGCCGACGAGTACCGAATTGGCCGTGGAGCCGCTGATCGAGTAGGGTCCGCCCCGCTCGAGGGCGTCGTGCACGATGTGCACGCCGTAGTCGACGGCAATTCCAAAGACGAGCGGAATCCCGATCAGATTGGCGGGGTTGAGGGGGATGCCCACCAGGCCCATGATTCCCAGGGTCTGCAGCATTCCCGCGATCAACGGCATGACGGCGAGCAGGGAATGGATGATGCTGCGGAAGTCGAGCCAGAGCACCACCAGGATCACGCTGATCGCATAGATCCCCGCCTGCTCGTAGCTCCTCTTCATCTCCAGCGAAGCCTCGTAGGCCTGCAGCGGATTGCCGGTGGCCCGGGAGTCGACACTGCGAACCTGCCTGACGAACCGCTCGAGCGAGTCGAAGTTCCAGATGTCGCCGCGTCCGTAGATCTTGAGCAGGTGCCGCCCGCTCGACCCCACGAAGCGATCAACGAGGCTCTCCGGCAGGTCCTCGAGCCTTGGCGGCTCGGGATCGGAGACCGCCTTGAGGGCGTGCAGTCGGGAGATCAGGTCGCCCGCCGAGGCCTGCTGGAAGGCGGCCAACGCTCGGTAGCATTCCTCCGGGGCCATCCGCCGCAGGATGTCGCGGACCTGCTCGAGATGCCAGGCGGTTCGCAGGCCGCCAGGCCTCTTCGACGCCTCCGCCTGGGCCCAGGCGAGCGTCTCCCCGAGGGCGTCGATACGGTCCACGGGAATCTCCGGCGGCCGCTCTGGCAGGCTGGTCAGCCGCCCCTGAATCTGCTCGATCGCCGGTCGCTTGAGGGCCTCGTCGGTCGGCAGCAGCGAGGCGATCTCGTCGACCCGTTCTACGCTCGGCAGCGCCTCGAAGCGTTCCTTGATCGCCAGCAGATCCTCACGGGTGTCGGCGATCGAGAGCGCATACCACACGCTCTGATCACACTCGGCGAGGAGCTTCTTCTCCAGCTCCACGCTCTCGAGCCCCTCCGGCTGCATGTTGAGGAGGTTGTGGTCGTAGTGCAGGTCGTGGATGCCCGAGGCGGTGACGAGCATCATCGAGAGCGAGGCGAGTACGGCAAAACGCGGGAATCGCATCACCGGCTGCAGCCAACGGTGAACCGGCACCGGCTCGGGCACCCGGCGGAACCAGCGGCCCCGATCGACCATCGCCACCGCCGCGGGCAGCACGAGCAACTCGGCGGCGGCGCACAAGAGGATCCCGCCTCCGGCGATCAGGCCCAGCTCCGAAACCCCCACGAAGCTCGTGAGTGCCGCTGAAAAAAAGGCGATCGACGTGGTCACCGCACCGGTGGAAATCGCCGGCCCGACCTGCGAAGTCGTGCCAAGCAACGCCTCGTCGCAGTCGAGCCCGCGGCGACGCAGTTCCAGATACCGTCCGACGTAGTAGGTGCCGTAGTCGATCCCCACCCCGATCATCGTCACGGTAAAGGTCACGCTGAGAATATTCAGGTGCCCCACCGAGAGGGTGGCCCAGCCGAAGGCCCAGGCCATGCCGATCATCAAAACACCGTTGGCAAGCAGCGCGTGGCGGACCCCGCCGAAGCCGGTCACGATCACCATCGCGACTGCCAGCAGCGAGAGCACACTCGCCTGAACCATCGAGTTCTTGCTCGCCCGCATCTCGTCATCTTCCATCACCGGCAGGCCGGTCAGCCCCACTTCGACGTCCGGATGCCGCAGGGAAACCCGGTCGATCAGCCGGCGAAGCTCGTCGGTGGCCTCGGAGGCTCCCGTGAAGCCGTCGGCTTCCTTGGCCAGCCGCACGAGCACGAAGCCGAGCGTGCCGTCCTTGGCGAGCAGGTGCTGGCTGGAGAGGTCGGCCAAGGTCTCGATTGAGCCCGGCATGCCGGGCCAGGGCGAACAGGCGGGGGCAGCAGCGGGCGAGGGGCGGCCGGCCGAGGTGAGGCTGGCGAGCAGGGCTTCGGTGTATCGCTCGAGCGCGGCAACCGGCGTGTCGCCCGCCTCCCCCGCAGCCTGCTGTGTGCCGACGACCATCCGGCCCGCGAGACCCGCGAGCATGGTGCCGACCTTCAGCCGGCTCCAGCCGCCGTCGAGAATCGGCTGCGAGGCGGCGAGAAAACGGTCGATCGACTCGAGATCCGAGAGTGGGAGGTAGTGCAGGCCCTTGGAGCGGATATTGGAGAGATCGACCTCGTGCAGCACCGAGTGAAACAGCGAGCCGTCTGAATCGAGCGCCTGCGAGACCTCACCGAGCACGGGCACGACACGGTTGCGTGACGGGCCCTCCACGACGATCACCGCATCATCGTCCTCGCCGAACTCCGAGATGTATTCGATCCAGAGCCGGTTGTATTCGCTTTCGGGGTCGAGCAGGTCGACCCGACTGACCTTGTAGCCGAGGTGTCGCTCGGCGAGCAGACCCGAGGCGACCGCAGTCACGATCGCGAGGGCCAGCACGGCCGCGGGAGCCCGCAGGCACAGCCGAGTCCAAGCCACGAGCGCCCGTTCGATCAGACTCGCCCGCGGCGGCTTCTCGGTGGAGGCGGCCGGCCCGGGCCGGTGCCGGCTTCCTCGCTGGTCATCAGGGGGCATTGGGAGGGTCCCATCACGCTTCGTTCCGCCCGTGACACGACGGCGGGGGCGGGATCGTAGGGAACCTGCCGTGGTGAGCCAAGGCTCGCTCCCGTCTGATCGCCTGGTTCGCAGCCCGCTGCCGGCAGCTTCGCCGTGGGTTGAGGCAAGACACGCAAGCCGGGCAAGCCGAGCGGGTCGTCCGGAAGATTCACTCACCGCCACCCCTGCCGGCGGCCGACATTCCTCAGGGATTCAGGGGACCCGCAAGGGACAGGGGGCATCCATGGCGTCGTGGAGTTGGTGTCGCTGCCGCAGGCGGCTCGTGCCGGCGTTCGTCTGTGTCGTGAGCGTGGTGACGGTTGCAAGCCCCGCAGCCGCCGAGGCCCCGAACGTCGATGCGGTCGAACCGGCCAGCTCTTCCAAACGGGTCCGCCAGGAAGCGGTGGAGGCCCTCGCTCTGGAGAGCCTCTCCCCGCAGATAGCCGCAGAGGTGCGGCGATGCGTCGAGGGAACATCGATCTACCGCCGGCTGCCGGAGCAGGAGTTTGCCTGCCATCCAGCGATCCTCGACTTCGCCCTCGAGCATCCCGAGGGAATCGTCGACATCTGGAGGGTGCTCGAGATCAGCCTTCTCGAACTCGACGCGGCCGGGCCGCAGCAGTGGCGGCTCGCCGACGGATACGGCACCGTCGGCACGCTCCGCGTGGCCGGTCGCCGGCGGCATGCCGACGGCGGAACGCTGCTGCTTTTCGGACGAGGGGCTTACACGGGCATGCTCACCGCCAAGCCGCTCACCGGCAGCTGCGTGGTGCTGCTGCGGTACAGCAGGACACCGTCGAGCACCGCGCGTGTGCGGCTGCGGTGCGATGCCTTTCTCGATGTCGACGGCTTCGGGCTCGAACTGGTGACACGCACGCTCAAGCCACTGATCGTCTCCACGGCAGCCTGGAACATGCATGAGGTCTGTCTCTTCATGGCCGGGCTCTCGCAGGCCGCCGAGCGGAACCCCGAAGGAATCGCGACCCTCGCCGACCGGCTGACCCGTATCGAGCCGGCTTGTCGGCAGCGGCTCGCCGCCGCCGCCCGCGACGCCGCAGGAAGCCGGCAACGCACCGCCGCGGCCGACGATGCCGAGGCGACGAGGGTGGAACTCGCCTCGCGATGGATGACCACCGAGCAGCTCGAGAATGCCGCCCGCCGGGTGGAGTGATGTCCCGCGGTCGCCGCTACCGTCGTCGCATGTCGGAACTGGTGGGCGGAGCATCGGCGAGCCTCGCCTCGGCCTCGGTGGCCACCATGTAGGGCCGCTTGTATTCGGGCATGTAGCCGCGGGCCCCGCGGAGCGCCACCTCGCGGCCGACCAGCGGCGCCAGGTTCACTCCGGGCGAGGGTGCCACGAAGACCAGCACCTCATTCTGCTTGTCGACCAGTGCCCATCGAGGTGCGTCGGGCCGACGTGAGACGACCGTGGCCAGCCGGCCGGTTGTCTCGACCGTGTCGGGAGGCGTCCAGGCGGGCTGTCCTCCCGCCGGGGCACCGCCTGGCAGCACGCCCGGCCGCACCGGTCGGCTGCCGAGCGCCGAGAGGCTCGACCAGAGGCTCCCCAGCCGCAGCGTCGAGGCCGGCGCTTCCTCCGCCGAGGCCAGGGCCGCACGGCGGGCATGGATCGCCTCGAAACGGGCCAGCCGGGCATCGAGGGCGTCGGCCCGCAGTCGCTCCTGGTGGCTGGTGGACCGGGCCGAGGCCATGGCCAGCCGCTCCCGCAGCGGCTGCAGGTTCCAGGTCTCCTGCGGGCCCGCGACCGCCAGGGAAAGGGCCAGGTCGATGTCGGCCAGCTCATCGGCCGCGGTCGCGGTGGCGCCGCTGGAGACCGGCGGCGACACCACGCGGCTCCAGGGATCGAACACACCCGACCCTTGCGGCACCCAACGGCTGTACCAGGGGGCATCCTGCGGTCCCGCGGGCATCGGCCGGGCCGACTCAGCCGGCAGTTCGAGCGGACGCAGTCCAGCGGTCCCACCGACGTCCGGCCGGCCGGGTTCCGCGGGGCCCATCGGCATCTCGCCGGCGGTCAGCCTCACATCGGCCGGCTCCGGCAGGAGCGTCTCAGGGAGCGTCAAATCGGCAATCCATGCCCAGCGGAACTCGCCGGCGGGTGGATCGATCCGCACCCACAGCCCGACATCCCTGCCCTCCTCGACCCGCACCTCCTCGATCACCGACACCCGCTCGCCGGCCTCCAGTCGCACTTGGGCCGCATGGCGGCAGGCATTGAGCTGTGAGCCGATCCGGGCCACCGCGCCGTCACGGACCACGACACCGATCCGTCGTCGCGGCGGGTTGTCGCCATCCTCCGCCGGCGGCTGGAGCAGGTCGATGTCGACATCGCGGCCACGGACCCAGCTGAACGATCCTTCCGCCGGTCGCACGGCCGCGAAGCCGGAATCGTCAATCGCCCAGACTTCGACCACGGCTCCACGGGGCAGTCTGGCGGTGGGATAGAAGTCGCCACTCGGACCGGCCCGCAGGTAGGTGTGGTCGGCCTTCACATGAACCCGCAGCGGCAGCGCGTCGTTTTGAGAAGCCGCCTGCTCCTCGGCCCCCGCGAAGGCGGCCGCCGCGGCCGCGACCCCTGCCAATGCCAGAAGCCGGCACTGCCGGCCGACGGGGTGGTGGGTGCGAGCCATCGCGTCCATGCGTGCGTCGCTCTCGGGATGACGATGCCGTTTCCAGCAAGCCACGTCCATGCGGCCGGAATCAGCACCGGGAGATCAGCGGGAATCGAGCCTTTCAAAAACCGGCGCGAAGACGAGGCTTGGGCATCCTCGTCCGCGCGCCGGCACGAGGCCGCACTCCGCGGCCACAATCGACTTGTAGACCCCCCGGCCCCACCGCCTCAAGGCTGGTCGAGTTGTTTCCCGGGCCGCGACGAAAAAACCCTTGCTTCGGGGGGTGTTAGGCGTGGCGGTGGCTCGGCCTCGCTCAAAGGCTGGGCAAAGCGGGGGTTCTGCACTGCCAGGATGCGGCCGCACCGCGACCGGTTGCAGCATGCTGGCGCCAGCACCTTCCGGTGGCGGGCTCACCAGCGGGAGAGCGGACGCTCGAGCACCTCGTTGAGCACGATTGCCTGACGGATGCCTGCCGGATCGGCAAGCAGCCTCGCGATCGCCGCCGCGGGAGTGGCCGCGGAAGTGGCAGGCGGCCTTTCAGACTCGGAGCCTTGGCGGGCGGTGAGACTCGAAACGAGATGCGGCAGTTCACGACTCAGCCCCGCGGCGGCCGCTGGGATCGGCGGCGGGGTCGGCTTCTGCTTCGGCTTCCGCGGTCGCCGCCGCTCGGCAGACGAGTCACGGCGGCCTTCAGCCTCGACCGGGGTCGGCCCGACCGTCCTCGCACCGCGATCGACCTTCTGCAGGAAGACCTCGATCTCGCGGCGAAGTTCCTCCGCCTGCGGATCGTTCGCCGGACCACGGCCGGCGGGCAGTGGCGGCGGACGACGCTCGGCTGCCGGCTTGGCCCCGCCCCCGGCGACCTTGCGGATCACGCCAGCGACCTGCGAGACGATCCAGATCATCACAAAAAGCACCGGCAGCAGCGTCTCGAGCCAATCGAGGCCTGCCGCCAGAAACACTGCGGGATGGAGAAAATCGGCCACTGGTCAACCGCTCCGGGAAGTCACTTCGACCACGGTCGGCTAGCCGGCCGTGGCAACGCTCGTGCCGCCGACGCCGGCGATGCTCTTCCGCATGTCGGTGTCAGCCTGCAGGTTCCGCAACTTATAATAGTCGATGATTCCCAGCCGGCCGGTGTTGAGCGACTCGGCCACCGCCCGCGGCACCTCGGCCTCGGCGGCGACCAAGGCGGCCCGCTTCTCCTCGATGCCGGCAATCTCCTCCTGCTCCTTGGCGATCGCCATCGCCCGGCGACCCTCCGCATTGGCCCGGGCCACCTGGGTGTCGGCCTCGGCCTGATCGGCCTGCAGCCGGGCTCCGATATTGGTGCCCACGTCGATGTCGGCGATATCGATCGAGACGATTTCGAAGGCCGTGTTCGCGTCGAGTCGGCGGGCGAGCACCGTCTTGGAGATGCGGTCGGGGTTTTCCAGCACCTCGCTATGCTTCGAAGCCGAGCCGATCGCCGAGACGATGCCCTCGCCGACGCGGGCGATGATCGTCTCCTCGGTCGCCCCGCCGATGAGCTGGTTGAGATTGGTCCGCACCGTCACCCGGGCCCGCACCTTCAACTGGATGCCGTCCTTGGCCACCGAGTCGAGCGAGTCGCGGCCGCTGGTCGGTCCGGGGACGTCGATCACCTTGGGGTAGACCGTCGTCTGCACCGCCTCACGGACGTTCCGCCCGGCGAGGTCGATCGCCGTGGCCAGCTTGAAGTCGAGTTCGGTCATCTTGGCCTTGTTGGCGGCGATCAGGGCCTGCACCACCAGGGGCACGCGTCCACCGGCGAGGTAGAGCGCCTCGAGCGACTGGCGGG